>NZ_JADYTX010000005.1 GCF_021531475.1 Fusobacterium perfoetens
TAGAAGTCCAATAGAATATAGGAAATTTAAAGAAAAAAATGTTGATAATTAAATTGAGTACTTGACAGGGTACAGATCAAATAGAATATAGGAAATTTAAAGAAAAAAATGTTGATAATTAAATTGAGTACTTGACAGGGTACAGATCAATAATATCATCAATTTTTTCAATGAGAAATAATTCGCACATTTTTAAAATATAAGCAAAATTAAAGGTGCTGTATCTAGTGATTTCTCTAGCAATTAATATGTTTTGTCTTAGTTTTACACCTAATTCATAATTTGGATTGATACCATATATTTTTTCAAGTCTTTTTAAACTAACTGCTGTTGCTGTAGTTACTGATAAACTTGAGATATATTCACTTTTTTTTAATTCAATTCTTTGTAATTCTCTTGAGATAGCTCTTGCTAATTCAACTATCAAAGGTTCTTTTCTTTCGTAGATAGGTAAATTATTTAAAATTCTCTCAATAAAATCTTTAGATACTGCTACACCTAAAACTGTAATAATAGTCTTAGCCTTTAACTCCAACAAATCTTTTTTTATAGTTATAAATTGTTTAGCCGTTATTTTTGATTTGAATATTAAATTATCTTGTGTATTAAATGCAAAATCGTGAACAATATCATCTAGATAGTTTTCTATTTTAAAATTTAATTGTTCTTCAACATATTTTTTTAATGCTATTTTTGACATATAATCAACCTCTAATCAACTTTAAAAATAAAAAAAGCTTTTGGAATTTTATAAATATCGGCTGCCCTTATTTCTTTTTTATAATCAAGCCCTGAATAAGCTACTAATTTCCCACCAGAAGAACTATCAAACAATCCAACATGAGTAATCCAACCCCAGTTTTCTGTTGCAACTGGAAAATTAATATCATTACTATTATAAGTTTCTCCATTAATAGGTTCTTCAAATGTTATTTGTTGTCTTTTATAAGAAGCTCCTTCAACTTCCTGAATATTTGAAGCATTATCAGTAGGGTCTGCTTTTAATAGTCCTAAATAAAAATTTTTTTTTCTAAAAAAATCATTTATAATTAAATTTTCTCCTATGTGTGTAAGTCCTGCCATATTCACTTTCCCTCTTTCTATAATTTATTTATTATAATGTTATTTACTTTGCATAATTTATTTTCATTTAAAGCTATATCATTTCTATTTCCAGCAACTGTAACATCTCCTATTTTTGTTATACAACCTGAATGTTGAATAACTTCAACGATATCGAAATAATATATTTTTTGTTTAAAAAGATTCTCAAAAAAGAAATTATTAAGAACTTCAATTAATTTTGTTTTTGCTGCCTCATCATTAAAATCAGAGCTAATAGTTCCTTTGATAACTATATCAACTTTATTAATCTGTACTCCTTCAACAACAAGATTTATATCAGAAATAATTTCTAAATCGATATAATCTTTTACTTTCTTTTTTAATTCTTCTGACACAGTTTCTGAATCTTTTTCAGTTATAACAAGTTTTACACTTCCTGCCCCATTAAACCGAGGAATACAATGAGTATGTTCTACCTTTTCTACTTCTTTTGCTTTATCCTCAAAAACATATTGATTCCAAGAAATACGAGGTTTTCTTATATAGTCTAATGCTCTTATCCTAAATTCTTCATCTGTTTCAATATTTTTACCATTAGTAATATTTTTTAAATTTTCTACTTTTGATAAACCTATATATTCTTCTCCAAATTTATTAATTTGTCCTACTTCACAATTTCCTATTACTCCAGCTTTATTACATTGAATTTTTACTATTGTTGATATATTTTCAATAGTCTTTTCTTCCATAATTTCATATTCTGTTGCAGTAGATGAGTTAACAACGATATATCCTTTTTTTATTATGCTACCATTTACTCCTGTAATTTTTACTTCTCCTGTTGCTTTTATCGCTTCTCTTCTTTTAAGAGCTTTGTCTGCACAAGTAACATCTAAGTCTATTCCAGTAGCTGTATCAATAAGTCTTTTATCTAATTGCTTCGAATAGTCATCTTCTTCTTTTACCATTTCAATAGCTACAGATGAAATTATATCTCTTGCAAAGCTTCCTTTTGAGGTGTTATAAGATATACTTTCTGCCATATCTTCAATTTTTTTCAAAATTCTCTCTTCATTTTCTGTCATTTAACATTCAACACCTCCTCCATTTCAAAACTCTCTTCTTCTAACTCTATAATAAAACCACAGTACATCTTGTCATCAACTTGAATAAGTTGCAAACAATGAACTTCTTTTATATCCCTGTGATTTAAGAGTGAATTATAAATATCATCTTTTATAAGTTCTATCAAATCCATATTTGGATATAATTGTTGCCCTCTATATTTATATAGATTTATACCAAAAGGATAACCACTATCTTTTATATAACAGTTCCATCTATCTCTTTCAGTATAGAACAGCTTTTTTATCCATTGCTTAATAATTTCAACTCTATCAAATATTCTTTCAGGTTCTAATCCGTTATATACAAATTCTCCTTTTTCAAAATCAAAAACAACATCTTTTTCTTTTATAATTTCTTTGGTTTGAATTTCTTTTTCTATCTCAATTTCATTTATACTATCAGTAATTTTCAAATAACTTACAGGCAATGTCATAACCTCACCACCCTATCAATCAAATAAAAATATTCCTCTTTATTTGTAGGCAACATAAGAACTTTATCTCCTACTTTTAAAGTGTCTGTCCATTCGATACTTCCTGTAGATTTATAATCTCCATTAGCTTGAAAACTTTTTAATGTATGTTCGTGAGGTCCTTGTCCAGCTTTTGTCATACTACTTGATTGAACAGTCATATTTTCATCAGTTATATTTCCTACAATAGAAAATGTTCTTTTATAACCTATAATTTTTTCTATACTAATCATAATTTTATGATTTTTTATAATAACTCCATTTTCAAGTTTAACTTCTAATTCAGGAGGAGCTTTTACAACTTCTCCAGTGATAGCACCTAACCATTTAGGATTATCTCTAGCTTTTATGATTTGAGCTAGAGTATTTATATTTTTATAGTACTTTTCATCTTTTTTCATCATTACACCCTTTCTAGCTCAATTGTTGCTAAAAATATATCTTTATGATTTGTGAATATATATGTTATTCCTCTAACTTCATATACCCCTTTTATTCCATACTTTTCATAATTAAGATTTAATAATTCTCCATCATAAATAAATTCACTCAATGTTGGAATTTCAAGAGATATTATTTCCTTAACTTTGTTTTCTTGTGATAAGATGCTGTCTGCTGTAACATTCCCACCATTAAGATCGTTATCTTTATAAGATACAAGTTTCTGCATTAATCCATATTTGTCTATATTGTTTTTATCTCTTGCTCCACTTATTTGAATATATTCTTTTCCAGAGGTTTTATAAACTTTAATTGCATTGTGCATTCCCTCAATAGACAGCTTTCGTTTAGGTTCTTTGATATAATTCAAGGCATTAAATGAATAATCATTTAAAACAGCTTTTAACGAGTTTATCGGTAGATATTGATTTCTTAAATATTTATTTTTTTTACTTCTTTCAAAATGAAATTTAGTATCTCTGTAAAAAAATCTAAATTCTTGATTTTCTAAATCTTTTATATTTTTTATAATCTCTTTTATAATAGATCCTAAACTTTTACCAAAATAAAATTTATCCACCACTGTATTTGTAGTTTCAATATTTCCTGTTTTTCCACCAAAAGTTTCAATTAACTTTCTTACTACAATAGAACTTTCAACATCTTCAAACTGATATATTTCTTCGTTCTTATTGAAATACCAAGCATAATCTACTGCTTTAAATGTCAAATTTGTAATATCTCCAGTAATAACAATTCCTGAAAATATTTCTTTATTATCAAGTTTAAGAACAATAATATCTCCAACTTCTATATTGTTAAAAATATTATTTCTTGTTATGTTAAAATCTAATACCCAAGCAAATTCATTTATATTTTTTTTAAGTTTAGCTTCATTTTTAACTACATTAGTTATATCAATAGTTCTATTTTCACTATTCTTTATACAATAAGTTCTAATCATTTATTTCACCTACTTGCTTAAATCAAAAGCCGATGGTTTGAATGAATAACTTTTAGAAATATTTTCATAAATACTTGGATCTTTAGCTTCCTTGAACTCAATAGTATATTCAATATCACTTTCTGAAGTCGTATTGTATTCAAATTTAGTAATATATACCTTTTGAACTATTCCGATTCCTGTTATAACTAATTTTAAAGGAGTTTTTTTTAATTTCATTTCTTCCAAAGTTTCAACACAAGTCATTCCAAACATTTCATAGTTAGATGAAAATGGATAATAAACAGCAGGAAAAAAAGAACTAAAACTTATTTTATGAAAATCTGTGTCTTTTAAATAGTTTATTTTTCCAGCTATTGTATCAACAGATTCTTCAATATTATTGGCTGTGAAATTAATTTTTGCAGGAACTAAAGGAAATTTAAAAATAGATAATTCTACTCCATTTCTCTCTTCTACAATAGAAATATTAATATTTCTCATAACTTTTGAAAAAGCATAAACTTTATCTAATAAGTTAGTTTTTCCTAATAATGAATTAATATTACTAGCAACTCCACCTGTTATTTTTTGAGTTGCCCACTCTGATAATTGTGTTTTAGTATCAATTTTAGCCAAAGGACTTGTCTTTTTCAATCTTTCTAATGCCTCATTAATCATTGTTCTTACCTCCTATATATTTCCAAGAGCTATTGTTAAATCTTCTACAACTTGAGATAGAATATCCTCACTAGATTCTTTTGTTACATTAATTTGAACTTTTGAATCACTTGATTTTTTAGAACTTAACAAATCTTTTATATTTGTTAATAATTCAACAATTTTTTCTTCAGGAGATTTTTCTATAACTTTGTTTTGAGAAGTAGAATAGGAGTTATAAACATTGTTTGAAGTTGAAAAATCATTTTCTTCATTTCTTTTTTTATCTTCAAATTTTGATGCATCAACAATATTTTTATTGTTAGTAATTGCACTATTTACTGAGGTACTGCTAAGATTTTTAGTGCCTTTTAAATAATATCCATTATGAATATATTTTTTATTGCTAGAATTTCCTTGAGTATTATCTCCCAGTAATAAATAATCTGTATTAACACCTTTTCCTTTTGAATTATCAATATTTTTAGTTTCAGTTTCAACTGTATTTGTAATCTTCTTTTTATTTTCTTCTTCAGATCCTTGAATAACTGTTTTATTTTTTTGGCCAAATCCTAATAAATCTTTAACACCATTTACAACGCCTTTTCCAACATCTATAAGGACACCTACTCCAGTGAATTTTTTTATCCAACCCCATAATTCTTTTATTTTTTCTATTAAAGAGTTAACACCATTTCTAAATTTCTCAGAACGTTTATATAAATCATAGAATATAGCTCCTAAGCCAACTCCTACAGCTATTACTAAAAGAACTGGTGCTGTTAATAATCCTAAAGCTCCATTTAACATTGCTATTGCCCCTGATAAAACTTTAGTAGAAATAGTTACAACACCCTGAGCTGTTGCTAATCCATAATGAACTCCAGTAGATATAATTGTTTGTATTATTCCCTCTTGTTTATACCAATTATTTATAGCTGTCCAAGTGGCTACAGCTTTTAGTTTAATTATATGAGCTGTATAAATAGCTGTTAATCCTATAACAGCACCTGATAAAATTCTAGCTCCTAAACTTCCATTGTTTAACCAATCAAAGAATAATGATAAACTATTTACAGCACTAGATATAGAATTGACAGTAACAGATATAGCTGGTGCAAAGTTATCAATAAAAGATATTGCTAGCCCCTCAATAGCTGAGTTAAGTCCCCTAAAACTTCCACCTAATCCTTTTTCAAAAGTTTCAGCTAGTTTTTGGCTATATCCTTTTGCGTGGTCTAGTTTATATATCAGGTCATTAATTTTATCACTATCTGTTTTTAACAAAGCACTTATTACAAGTTCTCCTTGCTCTCCAAAAACATCTTTCATAAAAGCTTGTTTTTGAGCTTCTGCCATACCTTTAGTTTTTAGTTTTATATCATCTAAAATTTTAAGAAAATTTCTATATTTTCCATCTTCTGTAAGTTGAATATCAACACTATTTAATAATTTTATTTTATTCTTATCTTTCAAAGCTGAAAATACACTCCTTAAACCTGTTCCAGCCATTGAACTATCTATTTTATTATTTCCTAAAGTTCCAAGAAGTGCTAAAGTTTGTTCCAAAGATAATCCAAAATCTGTAGCTCCAAGTCCTGCATATTTTAAAGATTCTCCAAGTCCTCTAATATCTGTTGTAGTAGTATTGGCTGTCATTGCTAAAGCATCTCCAACTCTTTCACTTTCAAGAGCATCTAATTTAAACATTCTTAAAGCCCCTGCTGTAATTGAAGTAGCTTCAGCTAAATCTAATTGACCTGCTATTGCTGTATTTAATATACTTGGTGTTGCTTTTAATATTTCATTAGCTGTAAATCCTGCCTTTGCAAACTCAAATTGAGCTTGTGCTGCCTCGCTAGCACTCCAAGATGTTGTTGACCCTAAATCTTTAGCTTGATTTCTTAATGCTTCAAATTCTTTTGTTGTCGCTCCTGCTGTTGCTTGTACTTTTCTCATCTCGTCATCAAAAGCTGTAAAAATATTTGTTGCTTTTTTTAACCCTGCTATTGCTGTTCCCACAGCAACATATTTCTTAACAGCTCCTAATATAGTTGTAGATGATTTATTACTCTCTTGACCTGTTGCTCTAAATTGGTGAGCTAACTCTTTTAATCTTTGGGTTAAGGTTTTAGATTTATTTGTTGCATTAGTTATACTATCATCAAATTTTTCTACCTGTTCTCCAGTTTCTTGTGATTCTTTTCCTAACTTATCAACTTCTGTCTTGAGTTTTGATACCTCTTCTTGACCTTTTACGGAGGTAATAATTTCAATATATTCTCTTTCTGCCATTAAGTTTTACCTCCTTTCATTTCAATTTCAAGTTTAAAACAAGCATCTAAAAACAGTCTTTCTATGAGATTTAATTTTAATAAAGGCTTATTAAAAACTCTATGCCCTTTTAAACTCCAAATACAAATCCTGAATAAATCAGAATCTGTTTTTATAAGTTTTTTATATCGTCGACAATTTGAGCTTGTGATTTAGTAACAATCATTTCTCCAACAATAGCTGATAAATCCTGCAATTCTTCTTCTGTGAACATCTTTTTAAGCAAAGCTTCTTTATTATTTACTCCAAATGTTTTTTGTAGTTCTCTATCATTTAAGTCAGGAGTTATCATACACTCAGCAATTCCATAAGCCTCTGATTTTCTTTCTTAAATACCTAACATTTGAATTGTTGTAGGCTTTTCTAAAATAACAAAAGGCTCTTCAAGTCCCATTTTTTTAAATCTTTGAATAAGAACTGTTTTTCTAGTTCTTTTTATATCCTTTTTATTTTTTATTCTCTCTGCATTTTCTATAAGTTGTTTTATATTCATTTTTCCTCCTAAATTTTTGCAAATAAAAAATCCCCAAATGAATATCATCTGAGGATTTAAAAAACTATTTATTTTCTTTTTCTTCAACATCAAGAATTTTTGGTATCTCAACATTTATTTTTGGAACTTCGACTTTTATATTAGGTACTTTTATATCAGGAATTTCAATTCTTTCTGTCTTTATTTTAGAAATCAACTAACTTTTTTAAATTTATTTATAAAATATATCTGTCCTTTTCCTGTTACTTTTGGTGTTTTATTTACTGTAATATGTCCGTCTGAATGAGTTACTGCTGTTTCTTTTATCTCGAATAGTCCACGTTCCATAGCTTTTTGAGTAGGCATATTATAATCACTACCTTGTCTTTTTATCAAGTACCCATTATCTCTAAGCCAAGTAAACATTCTTTTTTGTCCCATATCAGTTCCATTTTGTTTTATAAGCTTTGCTAAATCTCCAATAAGAATTGAAGTTTTTGAAGTTTCAACAGCTTCAGCAAATATAACTTTTGGTTTTTGTTCTTCTATCTTAATTTCTAATGCTTTTCTTTTTTCTCTCTCTTCTTTTAATTTTGTAAATGCTTGAATAGCCAAATCAGGATTATCTAATAATTTATCAGTGGCATACATACCATTCATTCTGATAGATTTTAAGATTTTCTTAACTTCTTTTTTAAATTGTTTTGCAATAGGTTTTCTCGATTGCATTAATACTTCGTAAAGTCCATCTTCTGTTAAGAACCACATTTCTCTGTTTTGACCTGAGGTGCTTATTGAGCACATCAGCTTTTCATTCTCATCTACCATTTCCATCATTCTAGCTACTTGATTATGTTCTATCCAATTTGCTACATCTTTTGCTAAAAATAATGGATTTTCTATATCTCCATATATTTTAAAATCTTTTCCAAATAATTTTCTTTCATCTATTATTTGTAAATTATCCATTGTATCATCTCCTTATAAATTACCACTAATTTCTGTTAATTGTCCTAAAATGTTAAAGTACCCATTTAGTTTAAATTTAACTTCGTTATCTACTATTAGAGAATTATCTTCTGAATTATATCTCCCATAATCTTCATAATAAATATTTTCACGTTTATATGTAAAAACATAAATTTTATTATTTTCTAGTTTTCTTTTAAAGACATCAAAAATTAATTCATTTCCCTTTTTTATTCCTCCAAAATCTTTTTCAGAGATAAGTTTTATTACAGTTATTTTTGGAATAGTGAAGCTACATTTTTTACAAACTTTTTCAAAAACTTCTTTTGGGTCTTCGTTAATTTCTTCAGCAGTTTTAAAAAGTAAATCTAAAACTCTTAATGTAGATACTTCTTTATTTTCTAACATCTCTTTTCCTCCTGATTATTAATATTGTCAACCAAGAGAACTTATGATATAATGGATTTATCAAAGTTCGCTTTGGTGTGGAGATAGATTTGTGAGCCTGAGAAACTGCAATCTATCTCTTTTTATTTATCGTCTTGTAAGACCATTTCTATTCCCTTTCTTAAAAAATCACTTCTTGTAATTTTTTTCTTTTCACAGTAGGAATTAATTTTATCACTTAAGTCTTCATCTACTCTAGTTCTAATTTCAACTGTTTTAGGCTTTCCGATAATAGGTCTTCCCATTTTCTTTTTAGTAGCTTCCATTTCATCACCTCACTTTTACGCTACAAAAATATTATATACTTTTGTAGCGAATAAGTCAAGAGGTTTTTTAAAATTCTTTCTACAAGGGTGTAAAGATTATTTACTCCCTTTTCATTTCCATTACATCATAAGATTTTTTTTATTTTTTTAAATAAAAAACCCCAGATTTTACTCTGAGGTTTCATTTTTTATTTATTTTTTTGTGTTATCAAAATATATAGAGCTTTTGAAGTGGTACAGTTATTTTCAGCCTTAAATTTTTCTAAAGCTTTTGTCATCTCTTCATACTCTTCTGGTGTATATTTATATCCAAACATTCTTTTTGTTTTGGTTATTCCAATAGGTCTTACCATAGTTCCCCCTTGACTTTTTGATAAAAATAAGTTATAATCTTATTACAAACAAAACTCAAGCACGATGTTAAAAGGACTAATCATTTTTGGTTAGTTCTTTTATTTTTTTCTATTTTTTCTGATATATTGCACTCCTAAAATTATAACTACAATACTTGTTATTGCTTGAATTATTTTTAAATATTCCATAAATATTCATCTCCTTTTTAATTAAGTTATAGGGAGTGGGAGGAGCTACCTCCCAGCTGTTATTTCTTATTGTTATCTATTTTTTCTTTAATAAAGATATAAATAACAATGGCATTGGCTACAATGCCGAGAAGAGTGTTTAGTTTCTCAAGCACGATATTTCACCTCCTCCCTATGTATATATTATAACTTATCCATATCAAAAAGTCAAGGACTTTTTGAAGAAATGATATATTTTTTCCTCAGATAATATTCAATTTCCAATGTTCAAATTTTTAATTTATTTCTTATACATCTGCTATACTTTCAAGGATTTCAACTCTTGATGGTACACAAGATAATGTTAATTCTCTTTCTGTAAGTTCTCCACTTTTAAATGAACCTAAATCGATATCTCCAGTAAACATACAATCGTTAAAAGCTAATGCTTCTGCCCCTCTTGCCTCCGGGTCATCTAATTGAATATTTATAGTTGTCATAGGATTTAAAGTTCCTGAAGTTACAGACTTTAACAACTCCAACTCTGGAGAAAATACTTTTTGTAACTTTAATTTTATTTCTATTGATGATGAAGTGTTTTTCTTTCCTTTTTCTCCACCTGCTAATAAGACATCTTTACTATCAAGTTTTAATTTAGCTTCAAATTCTGAAACCTCTGCCCAGTGTCTTCCACCTATATAGCATTTTCCGAAGCTTCCTGACACAACGTCTTTTTCTCTAAATAAAAAATCTGCCATTTACTGCTCCTCCTTTTATAAATATGCTTCTCCTTTGAAATCTTCCATTACATCAGTAGGCTTATAATCTGGGATATATGCAAACACAATATCATCAGTATTAGCTCTACATAAATCATATTCAGTTAATTTCTTAGCCTCTTCTTCTGTAATAGGTTTACCTTTATATGTTCCTTTAGAGATTATGTAATTTTTAACAGCTTCTGTATCTATTTTCATTCTGTTTTCATTTGCAGGGTCTAATTGTCCTGATTTTTGGAATGTTGCAAGATAAGCATTTACAGCTCCAAGGAATAATAATTTATTTGAATAGATATTTTGATACTTTCCTCTGTAAGAGTTTATGAAAGTATTTCTAATATCTTTTTGATGCAAGTCCATAATCTCCATTTTTCTAATCTTAGTAAAACTTCTGTTCATACTATCTGTTGCCGTTGTAAATGATGTTACTCCTCTAAGAATTACATATTTACTTCCATCATAAGATGTAAGTAATTTACCTTCTCCAATAGCTGTATTTTCATCATCTACTGTTGTTGTAAATGCTTTTAACCAAGGTTGCTCCATATTAGTTATAGAAGCATTTAAAGGAGCTCCTGCACATAAAGAACCAATACATAAAGTATATTCTTGTGCTGTATAAGCTTTTTCTTCAAAATCAACTATTGTATGTGCTGTTTGTCTAGTATCATAGTCAATTATCCAAGGTTTATCTGGTTTTGATGAAG
This sequence comes from Fusobacterium perfoetens, assembly GCF_021531475.1. Lineage (NCBI taxonomy): Bacteria > Fusobacteriati > Fusobacteriota > Fusobacteriia > Fusobacteriales > Fusobacteriaceae > Fusobacterium > Fusobacterium perfoetens. The sequence continues at coordinate 11,205 of NZ_JADYTX010000005.1, forward strand.
ACGCTACAATAAGTTTTATTGTAGATGTATTATTACCTAATTTAACTGTTTCTATATTTCTTATAGAATTTATCCAAGTTTCTAAATCACTTACTGTTGTTTCAGGTTTATCCTCTCCAATTGTGAAAGGACACACTAAATAATTTGGCTCTTCTATAGCTATCTGTTTTAAAACATCTTGAAAATTCTCTTTCGTAGCTTTATATACTACTACTTTAAAAGGATTACCTCTAAAAGCCATAGCTTTTAAAGCCTTATAATTATCAGCAGTCCAATCCTTTTCATCTATTTCAACAGCTGAGTAATATTCTTTTTTTGTAAAATCTTCCTTAGTTGTATCAAACATGATAACACCAAGAACTCCTCTTACACTTCCTGAAATTACAACAGCGGCTCTCTCTATAAATTCCAATTGAAATTTACATTTTTTATTTAATGCTGCCATTTTTCCTCCTTCTTTACTCATTTAAAATATATTTATCATTTAATCTTTCTATATTTAAAAACTTTTCTTCATCTAAAATCTCTCTTGTACAATCATAAGTACATTGAATTTCAGCGATTCTTATTGTTTCTCTTTCATCATCTATCGAATATTTAATCTTATATCCTGTAGTTTGAAAGAAATTAGATGTTTCAAATTCATTAAATAAATCTTTTTTTATAAACTTTTGAACCTCTTCTCTAAACTCTAAAAGTCCATCTTTCTCTCTTGATGAGATATAAAATATAGAAAAATCTATAAATTTTTGTTTTTTTATATATTCTTCTCCTGTGATAACAAAATAAATAGTTTTAGGAGATATATTTTCAGGTAGATCTTCTTTGTAAAAAACTCTCCAACGAGGATTATTTTCTTCAAAATACCTTTTAAAATATTCAAGTCTTTTTCTTATCATCTTGATTCACCTACAACAATTATTTTTGCTATTTTTTTTTGAGAATCAATATTGTCTTCTTCTAGTTCTATTACTTCATCTCTAAATAGTTCTAATAATTCTAATAGAGTTGCTTTTTTATCTTCACTTTCTCTTTCTCGTTCTATCCCTTCAAACAATTTCCATTGAATATATAGTTCTTTTGCTGAAATCCAGTTTTCTTCGGTCAATTTTTCAGTTCTATTTTTGAGATAAGTTGTAATAAATCTATCAGCTTTTCTATTTAATGATGTAGAAGATACATCTTCTAATTTTTTTGTAAATTCATCTTCTGTCCATCGATGAACATCACAAACGTGTTCTATATACACATCTTCAAAATAATCTATTGTAATTTGTGGTATAAAATCCATTGTTCCTCCTTAAAGGAGAGGGGATTTACCCCTCATATTACTCAGATATAGTAACTTTATATCTTCTAAACTTATCAACAGATAAAATTAAAGGCATTGGAGCTGATTTACCCCAAAGTCCTGCACTACCTGTCATTTCTTCAACTCTTAAATCTCCTGATATAGTTTTTGCTTTAACTAAATGAGATGTATTTGATTTAACATCTCCATACATCAAGCAACCATAACCAACAGCTAAAGTTTTTAATGAGTAGAATACCATTAAATCTTTAGGGTCTACTAATTTATCATCAGTTCCTTTAGCACCAACTAATAAATCTATTCTTAAACCACCATTTAATTCAATATATGGATTATCTCCATAAACAAATCTAACACCATTTAAGTTTTGATTTACTACAAGAGCTTCATTTTTTAAAGCATTGAATATAGTAGATCCAACTTCTATTTTTGGAAACTCCTGATGTTTTGTTTGATATTCCAAAGCTAAAGCAAATATTTCATCAGCAATTTTTGTTTTACCGTTCCAATTTAATGTTTTATCTGATTTTGTTCCAACTTCTAAAACTTTTCCATCTTTATCTTTATAAGTTCCTTTGAAAAATACATCTACACATTGTTTTTCAAATCTATTTCTTAATGCTGCGGCAATAATTCTTGCTCCTTTAGCTTCTAATTGTTCAATGCTAGGAATTTCACTACCTGTTTGAGTAAATGTTGGAACACCTGCTTTTACTTCTATTAAATCACTAGCTGAATAAGGATATTGTCCCCCTATTACATCAGGTTCTAATTCAATAGCTCTTCCACCATCTTTTCCTATAATAGGTAAAACTTCTGTTCTTCCTACTATTCCTGCTGTAACGAAGAAATCTGTCATATCCTCTATTCTAATTTTTTCTGTTGGTGATAAATATTCATTTCCACTTGATTCAAATTTCTTTGAATATATTTGAGGGATTGTTAATTTTTGCCCCATTTCAGCTATTAAAGAAATTAAATATATCATTCTTTTATTCATCTATTAAACCTCCTCTGTTGCTTTTAATTCGCTTGTTAATATAATTCCTGCTGCTTTTAATTTAGATATAAGAGCTTTGTCTGTGTCCCAGTCAACACCTTGAATAGATTCTTTAGCAACTATCACATAAGTAGTTACTGGTCCTAAATCATTGGCTTCTAAAGTTGCATCCTCTCCAGTGTATAGACCAGCTATAACACCTTTTTTAGGATCATCTTTGACATAAGCATAAAATAATCCGTCTGTATCATCTTGAGCGACTGGTTGTAAATATTTGATTTCTCCACTACCCATTTCAACTCTTATATCAGGTTGTAATCTTTTAAAATTAGTTCTATTTGGTTTTATTACTTCTCTTTTAAAGCTACCCATTATTCTTCCTCCTTAATTAATATAAACTAGCTACTCTTTTAGCTTTTTCTTGTGGTGTTTCTTCAATATTTTCTCTATTAAATTCCATTGTTCCTGTAATGTTTTTAAAAAGTTCTTTAAAAGGACTTTCTCCCTGTGAAAATTCTTTTAACTTATCTGCCATTGACATTTTTTCTTCTTCTGAAAACTCAATGATATTCGTATATTCTGTTTCTTCATAAGCTTTATCAATAGCAAATTCTAATATTTTGTGCATTACAGGTGGAAATTTAGAAATTATATTTTTCTTTGTTTCCTCTCTCTCTGCTTCTCTTGTAAATTCTGCTTTTGCTCTTGAATAAATTTCTTCTGGTGTTAAAGTATTTACAGGTTTATTAGTAATTACAAATCCAAGATTATCTGCAATAGTTTTTAATGTTTCTTGGGAAAATTCTGCTGTTTTTTCTACTGTATAACCTGCTGCTTTAAGTCTAGTTATTGAATTTTGCTCGTTATCCTTATCCCACATCACATCAAATAAAGATTGAAGTTTTATTTTAGAAGCATCTACTCCTTTTAGATAAGCTGCAAACTCATCAATTTTCCCTTGTGCATCTTCTTCTGCAAATTCTATTATCTCAGCTTTCTCAATAGCTGTTAGGTCCTGAGAAAATTCACTAAAAGACTGATCTAAATCTTTTAAATGTGGTGGAGCATAGCCAAGTATCGCAAGATGATTTGGAGTTCCATCTTCTCCAATACCGATAGATAAGTTAGGATATTGGTCCTTTATACTCTCTCCTAATGAGTTATATGCAAATTCTCCGATTAGATATCCTTGGTCATCTACCTCGGTAACTTTACAAGTTCCTGCAATAGGAATTGCTGTTACTGGGTAACCATTTTTTGTCCAATCTCCAACATGTCCTGCTGTGATGTTAAACTCTTTTCCTACCCAGCTTTTTAATTTATCTACTGAGTAGGTCCCTTTTCTTCCGTAGTCTCCTGCTTTAAAAATTTTAGGCATTGTCATTCCTCCTTTCGTTTATTTATTTAATTCTGTATATTTTGTTACAACTTCTTCAGTAAGATATTTTCTAAATTCAGTTGTAATTGGATGTACTTTATCAACAAATTTTTTATTTCTTTTTTCCGCTGGCATAGCAATAATTAAACCAGTTTTTCCTTTAATGATTTTTGCATTGTGAACTATAAAGCATTCATCAAAAGTGATATCTACATATGCTTTTAAATTTCCTTGATTTTTTGGTGTTCTAAATTTTATGTCTGTAATTTTCATCTATTTACCTTCCTTTTATAATGTAATCTGTTAATATTTCTAAATAATTTTGTTTTTGTTCATAAGATATACCCATAAATCTTCTTTCAGGTATATCTCCCCAAGGTGCTTGTCCTCTTCTAGTATGTGATTTAACTCTTATTCTTTTTCTATTTTTCGCCCATTGACCTTTTTTAGTCTTATATCTCACTTTTCTATAATGTGCTTTTACTGTATATGTGCCTTTCCATAGACTACCTTGCTTAGCTCCATAATTCATTGTTTTAGCATATATAACATTTGTACCAACTCTAGCAAAATTACTTCCTGACGAACATCTAAAATGTCCATACAATCTTCCATTATCTTTCAATGTTTCTCCGTTTTGTTCTTTAGCTCTCTTTGATTTTTTCCAAGGCTTTCCATCATAAGAATGTTCTTCATCTATATTTCTTCGAACTTCACTTTTCATATCAACAGAAATTTTTTTCATTGGCTCTTTTAAATTATTGGCTCTTTTGACAATCTCTTTTAGTTTCTTTTTAAGATTACTGTCTTTTATTTTTACTCCCATTTGAAACTTCCTTGTTTAGTTTGAGCATTATTTTTTATATTACTCCAGTAAATTTCGGCAGGATTTCCTTTAAAAGATTTCACATCAATGTCAATCTCTTTTTTCGATATCTTAAGATTAAACTTTTTAATTTCTTCTTTACTTCTTGAAATTACAGATGAACGGCATTGATAGTGGTTAGGTGGATAATAAGCACTCCAGAAAGGGTCATCAAACCTTTTAACCACACCATCTAAGTTTTTACATAAAGTAGATGTTCTATTATCCTCAATAGCACAATACTCCCAATATGGATAATCTTCTATGCACTCCATTTGTTGTTTGTAGTTACCAATACTATATTCTGTCATCATATTAGTTCTATAAACATTCTCTAAATAATAGCCTTGTTCTCCAAGACCTAATTTATTGATAGTTTCTTCACAATCTTTTAACCATTGCTTGAATGTAGTTCCCTCTTCTAAAGATTTCTTCATATTGTCAAATAATCTTGTAGTAGCTTCTAAATCTGTTGATTTTTTCAGCCATACAAAATTACTTCTTACTTGTTGAGTTATCTCTTCTATCTCATCATAAAGGATAGGTGTTTTATCCAAGAAAGATTTAATGGCTTCATCAAATTTCATCTTAAAAGGGTTAAATTCATTTATTACCTCTCCATATGTTATAGATTTATTATTTGTAAATCCTTTTATAAAAGATATTATTAAATCATCTTCCAACATTGATAAATCTAGGTTTAATGAGAAATCCGTTCCCTCTTTAATTTTAGAAATTTGCTCTAATATTTGATTATGAATATTCTTTATAAACTCATCAATTCTTTTTATAATATATTCATTGAATAAAGTTGCACTTTCAAAGGTATTAAATAACTTTTTATCCTCGTCTTCCGAGAACTCTATCACTGGTGCTATTGTCTTTTTTTTTAAAATGTTCTTATAATCAACCCCTAAATACTCTCCAAGATATTTATCATCGAACTCATATCCTGCTGTTGCTAGTTTATTAATGTTATCTAACTTAATCCCCATAAACTCCTGCTGTTTTTTCTCTATTTCTGCCTGTTCCTCTTGAGTTACTACTTTTTCAAGTTTCCATATAAAGAGTGTTGGATCATACCCATAATAGATACTGTCTAATTGAATTAATTGATATAAACTATCTGCACAGAAATTACATACTTCTTGTATAACTTGTTCAAATCCTTCTTGGTGTACTTCTCCAAGTGCATTAGTTCCTTTACCCTCTCTGCTACTTGCTTCTAGAGTTAATGTAGATCCTAATAAATTTTGTATAAGTTTCTCTTTTTCTCCTGCATATAGTTTTGTATAAATCTCAGGGTCTAAATCAGATAATTTTATAAACTCAAAACTATCTTTTAAACTATGTGTTCTGTCAACAGGAACTCCTATTGCACTTTTTCCTTTAGCTTTTAATACAGTTTCTCCTATAGCTCTTGCTTCTTTTTCATCAAGATTTTCATTATATGGATATACAACTATTACATCGCCATACTTTTGAGCTAGTCCCCTTAACTGTCTTAAATACATTTCTTTATCCAAAAATGCTTGTTGACAAGTATTAAATATTGTTTTTCCAGTAGGATTTGCAGGATTCCATCTATGAATACACAATAAAAATTTCTCTCTATTAAGTTCTATTTCTTTTGTTCCTATTCTTAATATCCATTTTTTATCTTTATCTTTGTAAGTTAGATATTTATAAGGGATAGGAATTAAAGAATTAATAGTAAAATCTTCATTATATACAATCTCAAAACAGCTATAGCCATAATATCTAGCCGTTATTAAATGATTTATAATTCTATTGAACTTAATACTTGAAAACCTTTTATTAATTTCTTGTGCTAACTCATCATTTTCAGGACTTTCAGCTACAACACTCAGTATTCTTCCAGCTGTTTCCCTTTCAATTTTATTTAGTGCTGAACTGATATCAATATCTAATAACAATTTATCAATCACTTCAGAGGTTACAATGTCAGTATCAGAATATGTCTCTTCAAACATTTTAATTACAGCCGACTTGATAAGTTCTTTATTTATTTTTTTAGTTGCTATCTTTCTCACCTCCTCTATACTCCAACATATTTTTTCTTTCTAATTCTCTCTTTGAGAGGAATATACTCATATTCTTCTAATCCATAACTCATTGCATCAAGTGGATGTGGGTCAAGATTATATTTTCCTGATTGTATTTCTCCATTCTTATCCTTTTGGAAAACGCACTCTTCTGCTACAGCCTTTGTATTAGGACATCTATTAATATCAATTACTATCCTTGAAAAACTTCTTAATAATTGTTCGTGATATTCAACAGATCCCTTTCCTTTTGTAGCTCCGTCAATATTAAATCCAGCGTCATAAAAATCAGCTATTGTTTGAGATGAGGCACTATCTGCATAAATAGTAGTTCTGTTATCCTCTTTCAATGGTTGAAGTCCTTGAATAAGTTCTTGCGTAGTTTTTCCTTTTTCGTAATATTCCCAATAGACATATAGTTCATTCAATATAGGATTGACAGCCATTTTAAGTCCACAAGTGTATGATATAGAAAATCCCCAGTCAATACCCTTGTATTTGTTTCTGTTGTCAATTTTATCCTTTACATATCTTTCATATACATCTTCTTCAAATACTGCATTATATAGAACTAAGTCTCCATCAGCTCCAAACTTTCCATCTCTTGCTATTCTTCTAATCCGAGGATCCTTTTCTGATTCTAGTTCATACACAAAATTTGCTGGAAGAAATGGATTGTCTTTATAAGTTGAATGATGAACAATTATCGTTTGTTGCAATACTGTTTCATCTTCTAATTTAATTTCATCTATAAACTTTATCTGCTTTTTCTTATATAATAAATTTTCATCTATGTTATATCCCTCTTCTGTAAAGAACATTTTATAAATAGATGATAGCCGAGATACAGGATTGCACATAAATATCATCTGACTTCTGATATTATTAGTCCTCAATCTTTTTTTAAGTTCTTTTATATCATCGAGTGTTAATTCATCAGCTTCTTCTATAAGAATAAGGTCTATATTTTTAATGGATTTTAATTTTCTCCAATCATCCATACCTTTAAAAATAATCTGCGTTCCACTTACTTTATTTTCAAACTCATAAGGAGATTTGATGTATTTCCACTCCTCTGACATATCTAGAGTATAAATGGCATCTTTTAGGTCCTCGAAACAGCTATCTTTTAAAGTTGAATATACTTTTCTAACTATCAACATTCTTCTTTTCTGTAGTGCTCCAAGTAATGCAACTTTTAAAAATCCAGTAAAGCTTTTTCCTGATCCATATCCTCCAATCATAAGAAGAATATCAAAATCGTTTTCTTGGAAGATATTTGCAAAATGCTCACTAAATTCAATTGTTGTTTCTTCCATTTTTAACCACCTTTATTGTTACAGTTCTGTCTTTTGTATTTAACTCTTTTGGTTCCTCGTCTTTTTTAATATTCATTCTCATTTCAGGAATACCTAAAAGTTGAGCTTGTCCCTCTATAGTCTTTTGCACTATATTCACAACAGTATTTAATATTGTTGCATAGTCCTTGCCTAAGTCACCTTTGGTTAATTTTGACATTGCTTTTTTTTGAATATAATTCAGATATTCAATAGTTTCTTTTCTTCTCTGTATATGTTTTTCTCCCTCTTCTTCTTGAAGTCTCCCATATATAAATTTAAGAAACTCTTCCTGCTGGTCAAGCCATCTTCCTTTTGCTGAGTAATTTTTTAAAGAAGTTTCAGATAGTCCTGTTTGGTCACTTGCTTCTTTAATTGTTCCACCACTAATAACTATTGATTTTGCTTTATTTATTAGTTGTTTTTTGCTTTTTGCACTTGCACCTGTGGGTGCACCTGAAAAATCTACTAGGTGCACCCAGTCGTCGCCCTTAGCTTTGTCCCTCTTCTTCCAACTTTTTACTGTATTTTCAGAAATTCTAAAATGATTAGCACATTCACTTAAAGATACCTTGTTCTGTTCATAATATTTTCTAACCTCTTCCCTGGTTGGAGCTCTAGTAGGATTACTCATATCACCATCTCCTTAATTTGCTCTTAACTCAGGATAAGTATCATAAATCAAATCTATAATATCTTGCTTTGATACTCCTGTTGCTGAAACACTAGTTTCTGATTTTTTCTTCAAATAATTCTCTATAACAGGTTTGAAATTCTTTTTATTTTTAAAAGTTATCTTTAGCTCCTGAACTCTTGTCTTTTCATATTTTTCTATAAGTCTTACAGTTCCAAAAGTTATAAGTCTGTAATCACACTCTTTTTTTAAATAGTTCTCTTCTTCTAATTCAGTAGTATCTTTAGTTCTTGAAAATTCTGTTATTTCTACATCTTTTATTTTTTTTAGGATTTCTTCCCCTCTACAATAGATATTAAAACAACATTTTAGAGATACTCCACTATATTTAACCTCTGGCAACATATAGCTTTTATATAATTTAATTCCTTTTATAGAACTTTTTCTGTTATAGTTATCTCCAGGAATAATAAAAGCTACCCAATCTGAATGTTCCATACTTTTCTTTATAAAATCTTTAGCTAGTCCTCCACTTCTTCCAAAAGGTGGATTTCCTATAACTATACTATTTTTTATATAAGGAATATTCTGTTTAAGATAATCACCCTCTATAATTCCATCATATTCAGGTGCAATATCATATCCTATACTTCCTTTAGGTAATAGTTTCAAAAAAGCTCCATTTCCAGCACTTGGTTCTATAATTCTTGTAAATTTTTCAAGTGGCATTATATCTTTTTCAATTACTTTAAGAACTGCTTTCACTACTGAAGTAGGTGTATAATATTTATCTTGATATCTCTTAGCCATCTATATCACACTCTAAAAATTCTTTCTTTTTAGCTTTATGCCCACAGTGAGGACAAACCAGTCCTTCAGATCCTCTCTCTTCTTCATCATCAAAACTATCCTCTATTTCTAACAGCTCTTTTTCTGTTTCTTCTGATAAAATATTTTCTAATTCTATATTTTCAAATCCTGTAATGCATAAATCTATTCCTTGAACTTTAAGAGCATTTAATTCATATCTTAATTTCTCTATATCAAATCCTGTATTTAGAGACAATTTATTATGAGCTATTATATATGCTCTCTCTTGTTCTTCAGTCATTCCATCCAGGACCAAACAAGGAACTTTCTTTATTCCAAGTTCTTTACAAGCTAAATATCTTCCATGTCCTTCTATAATATGCATCTCTTTATTTATTCCAATAGGATCTAAAAATCCAAATTCTTGAATACTTCTCATAATTTGCTCTATTTGCCATTGAGGATGCTCTTTGGCATTATTTTCATATGGAATTAACTTGTCTAAGTCCTCAAGAGTTGCTTTTAATTCTTTTACTTCTTTCACTTCCTACACCTCCATTTTTTTATTTATCCTCTCACTAATACAAAAATGTCCCTCTTTTTGTGGGACACTTTTTTTTATAACTCCTTATATTTACTAATAAAAAAATTTTTTTATTTTTTTTAAAAAAGTGGCCAAAAAATAAAAAAAGTGGCTGTCAATTTTTAGCTGACAACCACTATTTTTTTCAATAAATTTTTAAAATATAATGACTTTTTTATTCCTATCAAAATATTAATTTTCAAATTTTTCTTCTTTTATTTCTTTTATTAAAATTTCAAGTTCTTTTAAATCTTCCAATGTTGCGTTATTTCTTATAAAACTCTTTGCTGTTGCTTTATATGAATAATATCTTGTTTTTTCTCTGTTCTTTTCGTTATATTTTTCTTTAGCTCTTTTTTGTGCCTCTGTTAGTGCCATAGCTATTCCCCCTTGAATATTCCATATAATAAATATAGCGAGCTTATTAAAACTACTAAACTTATTATTTGTGATTTAGCCACCATATTGATAGCGATTAATATAGTATTCATTAAAATTATAATATCTTTTCTTTTCATCTTTTTTGTGATATAATTATATTAAGAGGTTGGGGGATTTTACTCCCCCTTGTAAGTCTTAGTAGAATATCTTTATAAGTTCTAGCACTGCGACCAACAGCTGAACAAGTATTAAAGTTATCTCTAAGGCTTTTTTTATATTCCTCTTTTTTTTCTTCACTTTTGCACCCCCTTTTGTTTTTATTTTTTCCTTTCACCTCCTCTTTACATAATTATTATACCACATAAGGTATATAAAATCAATGATTTTTTTTATAAAAAATAAAAAAACTACCGATTTTCAGTAGTTCTAAAACTTTTTATTATAACATTTTAAGTGAATTATTTTCTTTTTACTACTCTTCTTACAATGATAGTTCTTTTATTGTAAGTAAAATCATCTCTAATATACACTTTTATATATCCTAAACTTTCTAAGAAATTTAAATATGCTAAATATCTATTAAATCTTATTTTATCTTTTGTTCCTTTGAAATGTATTCTCTCTTCATCATCAAGAGAATTGTAAATTATTTTTATTTTCTCCTCATCAGTAAGCTTTGGACTTTTCATTTATTCTCCCTCCTGGAATTGTCTTGAAATTCTATTAATTTTTTTATTTGCCTTATATAAAATATTACGGCTAGTTTTTTTAGTTATCCCTAAAAGTTTTGATATTTCTTTATGGTTCAATTTTTCTCTATTTTTCATTAAGTAAATTTGCTTTTCTTTAGGTGTTAAACAAAAATCAAGAATATTTTTCATAAAATAATTTTTTATTTTTTTCTTAGCTTCCATCAGTTCGCTTTCATCTCTATGAGAGAATACTGATTCGCATTTGTTGTTTAAAAAATCTTTAAAGTTCACTGTACCTCCCATAAATTAAAAGAGGGATTTTATTCCCTCATCGCTATAAAACTTCTATTCTTACTCCTGGATTATTTCTGTCAACCTCATACCCAAGGAATACTGGTATTAATTCCTCACAATTATCATCGTCAATCCATCCATGTTGCACCATAAGGTCCTGGACTATTTGATTGATATTTATATAATCGAACTTTCTTCTACTGTCCCTCACGAAATAAAATCCAATTTTATAGGGCTTAGCCTTTGATTTAAGCTGTTCTTTAAATTCTTTGGCAAATATATCATATTGATATTCAAAATTGCTTAAATAAGCTTTTACAGTCTTAGAGGAAGTAATAAACATTTTTCCTGTTTTCTGATTTTTAAAAATTTGTTTGCTATTTTTAGAGCTAGGAACATTCCCTTTAATGAATATCATTTTTCTTTCTTCTCCCTGTCATATTTAATTCTTTTATTCAAAATACTTAAGTATTCTCTCATCGTTTCTAATTGACTTGCTATTAAAGTAAATTGAATGTTGTCTATTCTTCTCATTCCTTGAGGAACTATAGATTGTCATTTAGAAAAGTTTGAAGTTTTTTCACTTTCTCTACGAGTTCATTTTTCTCTTTTACTAGTTCATCAAAATGTTTTCCCATTATTTTTATCTCTCCTTTAAGTTCCAATCTTCACTTGGTCTTTTCATATCTTTTTGCCATTTCTCCCAATATTTATCCATTATTTCCTTTTTAGTGAATTTTCTTGAATGACAGATTATAACGTAGTCATACATAATACTTGAAATATCTCTATCATCAGTTCCGTATAAAGAGTACTTCATATTCTTAATTAAACTACCTCTTAATTCTTCGTTGCTAAAATCTATCTTTTCTTTTATGTTGTCCCAAAGCTTAAAGGCACTCCTATAAAACAAATTTAGACCTTGTAGGCGATTTGCTAATTGTAGTATAAAAAATAAAATATCTGCCAGTTCCTCAAGTTCTTTTTCTCTACTGTATTCTTTTTTCTTCCAGTTTTTGAAGTTGTATTCCTGAGGTAACTCCTTTAACCATTCTTGGAACTCATCATCAAGAGCTAATATCACATCAAGAGTTGTTTTTAAAAAAGGAATATGTTTATTTAATATTTTCTGTAGTTCTAGCAGTTCCTCATAACTTTCTGGTTTTTTCAGTTCCATTACTTCTCCTTTTTATTTATCTTTTTTCTAAAATTATCAGCCATATGTTCTCCAATAATTCCTAATATTGCTACTGCTAATCCTATGAAGGTTAGTATTATGAAATCTATTATATTACTACTCATCTTCTTCTACCTCTCTAAAATTATAACTATTACCACCATTAAATTTTTTTACTTGCTGGTATTTATCACAAACAGTTTTTTCTCTCTTTAACAAAGGAATATTTATATTTCTACACCAATAATTTATTCCTGCGTCATCAAAAGCCACATTTGTGCAATATCTACAAAATTCACAAGTCTTAATATTTATTTTCACAGTTGCCCTCCTTAAAATTTATAAATTTAAAAATATTTTAATAAGTGTTATTCTTATAAATAATGCTAATACCTTGAAAAATAGTATAATTAAAATACCTATCAATATTATTAAAAAAAATTCAAAATTTTCTTTCATTCTAATACCCTTTTTTAACTAAAAATTTTTTCTAACATTTTTTCAAATAAATTCTTTTTGTTTTCAAGTTTACTTTCTAATTCTTGATTTTCAAGTTCTAATTTCTCTTTTGATTTTATAAGATCATCAGAAAGATTTTCTAATCTTTGGTTATCCTCTTTTAAATCTTTTATAAGATTATCTAATTTTTCAATTTCTTCTTTTGAGTTTGAAAGTTTATCTTTTAATTCAAGATTATCTTTTTGCAGAGAGATAATATCATCTTTTTGAGTGATGATTGTGTTTTTCATCTCTTCGATTTTATTTGTAAGGAGAATAATATTTTTTAAGGAATCTGAGTGAGTTTTTTTCAAGTCTTCAAACTCCTTAGAGTATTTTTCTTTTTTACGTTTATATTTGTCAAGTTCCATCTCCAAGCTATGAACTTTATGAGTGAGCTCTTGTTTTTGAGTATAAAGTTCCTCTTTTTCCTGACTTTCTTTTTGCTCCAGGATTACCCTATATAATTTTATTAGGGCATTTTTACATTGCTCATTTGAATCCAAAGGTCCTAATCCCTCTTCATACTGATATTCTTCTTTTATAAATTGAATCGTTGGTCTTAAGAAATCTCTTTTTGCTCCTCTCATTATTTCTCACCGTTCCCAACTCTCTTTTTATAATATCCACAAGTATTAGGATTCCTGTTGTCTATAAAAAAATCGTGAGTAAGTTTACTATCCAAATACTTGAATATTGGGCAGTTGTATCTTCCATTACACTTTTCATTATTGCAGTAATTGTCCATAATATTTCTCCTTCTCTTAGTTATTTTTGCAAAAGTTCTCAAATTTTTGTAAATACTCCTGGCATATATTCTCAAATCCAGTGTATTTCTTCAAATCATTAGAAAAACTTAATTTACAATACTGATAATTACCTGTCATTTCGTAGTAATCTAACCAGTAATTAGCTCTCTCTTTTATTTTTTTACGAGCTTCTGTCTCTGTAAGAGCAGTCTCTACAGTCATTTTACTTGAAGAAAAATTGTCACAGTTCCAATTCTCCTTGAATGCTAAATAAATAGCTCCAGCATTCCATTTTTGTGCTGTAGCGTAGTTTAGAACTATCTTAGCTCTTGCAAGAGTTACTTTTTCTAATTTTAGGATATTGTCAACTGTAGGCTTATCTAGCCCATGCTGATATAGAATATCTTTTACTAAATCTTTTTCAGAAGAAAAACTACTACTACTTTCTTCACTTGAATTATCTTTTGCAGTTGTTTCTTGAGATAAATTTTCCGATTCGCTAGTAGTAGTATTATTTATATTATTATTTATTATATCTATATTATTGGGTAAAGTTTTTTGACTATCACTAGTCAAATTTTTTGACCCCTCTAGTAAAGTTTTTTGACTATCACTAGTCAAATTTTTTGACTGGTCAATTTTTTTGACTATCTCTTTTTTTGCTCTATAGATATAAGTTTTTTTTACAACATCTTCTCCTACTCTTTCAATGAGACCTTTTTCCTTTAAAGTCTTTAAGATGCTGATTACAGTTTGTCTACTAGAATTAGTCCAATCAGCGAGATACTGAAGACTTCCATTAAAAGTAGTTCCCTCAGCCTGAGAAAATCCATATATAATTGCGTATATCAAAAGCTCGTTGCCCTTTAATCCAAGTTCTTTAATCATAAAACTTTGAATTACCAGATAATTTCCATCTTTTACACTACTACTCATTTTTCCTCCTCATACAGGAGCTTTTCCACAAGTCCCTGTTTGTTTTATAGTTTATTTGTATGCACCAAGATTATCGACTTGTGGAAAATAATCTTGATACACACAACTAAAATATAAAAGTATTTTTTCTTTATAAAAAATGGTATAATGTACTTTAGTATTAATATCCCCTGAAGAAAGGGGGTGTATATGAATAAAAATTCTAAAAAAGGTCATTACATTTTTAGAGCTAGTTACACTAAAAATGGAATAACTTATTTTGCTAAAGACTACGGCAAAAAAGCTTTTAAATTTTGGGTTGACAAATAGTTAACTCTTTTCAAATTTTTACACAACAACTTAAATCAGGGGATTTAATACCACTTATCAAAAGGAGAGAATTGCAGTTCTCTCTTTTTAATTTTAATCGGAGATTTTAACTAAGATATAAGCCAAAACTGCACATATAAAAATAATAAACAATTCAAATAAAATTTGTCTTATCATTATCATTCCTTAATCGTTCCTTTAAAATTTAAAGATATAACTTAATAAAAATAAATATAATAAGTTATAAAAAAATAATCGTTCTTTAATCGTTCCCTTACATAACCATTAGCTAACCACACCTAACCATTTTGCTGGCGTCGGTAATATGCTGAACTGTCAACTAACGGTTGACAGTTGGGAGTTTTAGGCACTCCCAAGCCTTAATATTATTTTTTAATAAGAATGTTTTCCCATTTTTTATATGCATCGAGGTACATTTCTTCTTTATCTCCGTTGTAAGTACATTCGTAATACATCCCGTCACTAACAGTTGTACTTAATAATGCTTTGTGGTTTTGAAGTGTTTTACAAGACCAAACTACATAAACATCTTCTTTTGTAAGTTGTTTATTGTCTGTCTTATCTACTCTTGAGTTATAATAATTGACAATCTCTCTTTCACACCATTTTAAAAATTCTTTTGTCCCCATTCTTTTCTCCTTTATAATTTTTTAGAGAACGGCAAGAATCGAACTTGCTTATGATATAGTGGTTTCAATTAAGAATCCCACCACCATTGCTACCTCAGACACGTTCTCATCTGATAGGAGTTTTTGTAAGGAACTCCCAAAACCTTGATCGGAAAAAAACTTCAAAAATCTAGGAAAGATTAGACTTGCACTAATTCTGTTCTGGCACAACAGAGCTACTTGCCTTTCCCATATTGGCGGAAGTAGAGGGATTCGAACCCACGAGAGCTATTAACTCGACAGTTTAGCAAACTGTTGCCCTACCTACTAGGCTATACTTCCATAAGTCGACCTCATTATGGTCCAGGTGCAATGAGGTCTATATCATATTTGATTTCTTTTCTCCAAAAGGTTATAATATAAATAAAAACAATTTGGAGGTTATTATGTCTAAAAAAGAAATTCATTTTTTGGATGATTTTTCTAGAAATTCTTATTTTTTGGATATAGATTTACCAAATCTTTGTCCACATTGTCATAAGGGAATACTCCCTAGTGTTATTGGAAATTCAGAAATTACTTGTAAAAATTCTTCTAAATTTTTTACTGTAATTTTTTTATGTCCAATTTGTAATGAACATTTTGTAGAAACTTATTATAATGTAGGAACTACAACTACTCCTATAGGTTATAAATCAAATACAGTAATTGATGAAGACGTTCCTGAAAAAATAAAAATTCTTTTTCCTAAATTTTATAGTATTTACTGTCAAGCTTTAACTGCAGAATCATATGGTCTTACAGATTTGATTGGTCTTGGTTTTAGAAAATCAATAGAATTTTTAATAAAAGATTTTTTAATAAAAATTAAAAATTCTGATACTGATAAAATTTCTGATATGAGCTTACAAAAAGCTATCAATGAAATAGATGATACTCGTATAAGAACTTTAGCGACTAAAACTTATTGGTTGGGTAATGATGAAACTCATTACATAAAAAAACACCAAGATAGAGATTATAAAGATATGAAAAATTTTATAAAAGCTCTATACTCTTACATTAATTATGAATTAATATATTTAGATGCTGACAGTATCCCTAAAAAATAACTCGCCTATTTTTCATATTTATATGGCTCGAAAAATACTCTATATTTTTCTAAAGGATCTATTCTTCCTATTACTTCCCCCTCCAATGTCTGAAACTCAGTTATTTCTCTTTCAGACATTGGAGATTTTTCATCAATAATTTTATATTCGATTTTTACTACTTGTACAATTTCTACTTTTTTAACAATTTTTTCCATTTCAGCTCCTTTAAGTAGGCTATATTTTTATAAAGCTTATCATTGGCTACAGCATTGAGAAGTACGACAAGGTCTATATCCTAATAAACTAATATCATTTTCACTTCTTCGAGATGTGAGATTTATTTTTGCATATTCGCAATTAAAAAAGCAAAAAAATTGAGATTAAAATATTTCTTTAATCTTTTTTAAAATTTTTTCTCTTGTATTTGGATTTTCCATTGCCATTCTTAATCCCCAACGGCTTTTGTATCCCAACATATTTGGGAGTTCTTTTTCTAGTTTTATTCCTTTTAAACAAGCAAATGCTTTTAAATCTCTATAAGTCTTAATTTTAATTTCCATCTTCTTCCTCCTTTTTTATTATAACAGTTTCTTTGCGAAAATGCAATAAAAATATCATTTCTTCATTAAAAGTCTTGACTTTAATTTGTAGATATGATATAATATTTTCGTAAGGGGGTGATAAAATGTCTCAGTTCTTACAAGACCTTGTAAATTTGATAATCATCTTTAGAGAGATTAGAAAATTTTACAAATGGTATAGTAAAAACCATAGGGGGAAATAAGCCCCCTCCCCTATGGGGAATGAGACAAACCTAAGGAGGAAAAAATGAATTTTAGTAATATTTTATTATATTTGGCAGTAGGTTGTATTGCTATTGAAATTGCAGTAAAAGTATATAACAAATGGATAAAAAGAAAATAGACACTCTCTAGGAATGTCTATCTTCTTTAATGTCTCAGTTCTTATTTTCTTAACTAGATTATACTCTATTTTCACAAAAAAGTCAAGGGAGGTCTAAAATGGAAACTAAAAAAAAGGTTGGTAGACCTTTTGGTATTAATAAATCTGAAAAAATATTAGGATATAAATATACTCCAGAGGAATATGAGCTAATAAATAATACTTTGGAAGAACTCAAAGGAAAATATAAAACAACTTCAAGAGCTATTCTTGAATTATGTAACTTTTATCAAAATAATAAATAAAAAAAGAGAGTTTAAGCTCTCTTTTTTTATTTATATTATGATTCAACTAATTCAAATCTATACTTTTGTGTAACTTCTGGGTATTTGATTCTATCAACTTCTGAGGCAAACATTTCATAAGGTCTTGCAAAAATTCCAAAATCTCCATAAAGAGCTTGGTAGATTACAAGTTTTTCTTTTGTTTCTGTATGAGTTGCTATGTAAAGAACTTTATACAATTTCCCTTTAAAATGTTTATAAGTTTTATTTAATAATATTTCTCTCATAACTACACTCCAGTAGAACCAAATCCACCATTTCCTCTCTCTGTTTCAGAAAGAGTATCTACAACTTTTATACTTGGTTTCAATACTGGCATAATAACCATTTGAGCTATTTTCATTCCCTTAGTTACATTAAAATCTTCTTTAGAATGATTTATAAGAATAATTCCAATTTCTCCTCTATATCCCTCATCTATTGTTCCAGGAGTATTTAAAACTGTTATTCCATTTTTTAAAGCTAATCCACTTCTAGGTCTAATTTGTGCCTCTGTATTTTCTGGCAGTTCTATTGAAATTCCAGTTTTTACTAATTTATGTTCTCCACTTTTAATTAAAACTTCTGTTACTGAATATAAATCCATTCCTGAATCATCTTTGTGAGCATAATTAGGAATAATGGCATCTTCGTTTAATTTTAAAATTTTTAATTCCATTAAAACCACTCCTTTTATTTTTAAAAATCTATTGCTTTATATCTTATATATTTAAAAAACTCCCAAAATTCTCTAATAAATCTTACAAATTTATCATGAAGAAAAGTACACCCTCCAATAAATGCGGCAATCAAAGTCGCCACATCATAGTTTACTTTTCTCTGGGAATTAATAATATTTGCAAATCTATAAAAAAGATATACTGCTATTATACCATAAATTATTATTAACATAAAAGAAATATTTCTATCTAATTTTTCTCTGTTTCTCATTTTTACTTCTTTTTTTACTATTTCTATTAAACTTTGCCTATTTCTTCTAAAATCTTGCTCAAACCATTCTTCTAAATAATTTTTATATTCTAATATTTTTAAATCTATTTTTTGTTTTCTTATTTTATCTTTTAATTCTTTTTCTCTACCGACAATACCATTTTTTATATCAGATAGTTCCTCAAGTTCATTTTCATTTTTTAATTTTTCTATTTCATAAACATTATCAAAATTATAGATTTTACCAGAAGAAACATCTTTTCTAAAAGGTACATTATCGTGAAAATCTTTATGTCCACTAGAAATTTTATGAAAAATTAAAGTACAAAAAGTTTCTCCCACATCTAGCTCTATATTTTTATCAGAAAAATTACGAACAGCAATAAGAGAAGTTCCAAAATAGCAAGGATCTAAAGTTGTACTGATAGAAGATAGTCCAGCACTAACCCATTTAACTTTTGTATGATAAGTTCCACATATTCTTCTAGTAGTATAAATTGATTCTTCTGTTTGAATAAAAACTAATTTTTGTGGTGGAATTATAATTTTATCCTTAGAAACTAATGCAGATATCAAATTTTTATTTTCATCTTGATAGTACGCTACTCTACTTGCTGTCAAGTTATAGCTTGAACCTTTTAAATTATTTTCATTAAAAGGGTATATAAAAATATCTATCCCCAAGTGTTTCATAAACTGTTTGTCGCTTAAAATACCATTTCTTAACCACATATTTCCTTCTCCTACAAATTTCCCTCAAATATATATTTTACAGCTCTACCAAGTATTTGAACCATATCTCCTTTCTCAGCAGAAATATATATATCTTTATACTCAGGATTTACACTTTTTAAAATCATTAGATTTGATTCAATATCAACAATAACTCTTTTTATATACATCTCTTCATCATACTTAACTACATAAATTTTATTTTCTATATAGTCAGTTTGGTAAGGATCTATGACAACATAAGATCCATCTTGAATAAGAGGTTCCATACTATCTCCAACAACCTCAATTAGATAACATTTTTCATTAAAACCATTTTTTCTTATAAGTTTATTATAAAGAGGTTCGTTGCTAAAATTAATATATCCATTTCCAGCACTTGCTTTTGCCATTACTGGAATAAGAATTAATTCCTCATCCGACATAATTAAGTTAGATTTCTCTTTAGGAAACTCATCTATAAATCCAAGCTCTTCAAAAACTTTTATGTAATCTATAGCATTTGCTTTACAAAGAGCTTTTAGATAAATAGGATTCATATTTTTTACTGTACCTGATTCATATCTTGAAATATTACTATTATCCAATTCAACTTTATATCTATTTTTCAAAATATAACTTATATCTTCTAAGCTATATCCATTTTCTTTTCTTTTTTCTTTTAACATTTTTCCTATCATTTTGTTTTTATCCATAAGCTCCTCCTTTATAATATATTATAATATTTATTTTGTGAAATCGCAAAAAAAACTATTGCTTTTTCGCAAATAATATGCTATAATTTTTTTAGAAAATAAGATATATCAGTCATAAAGTTATATATTTTTTTAAATTATAAATTGCGTTTACGCAAAAAATAAGAGGAGTGACAATGATAATGAATATGGAACAAAGAGAAAAATATATAAAAAATACAGTTGCTTATTTTAGAAAGCAGATAGAAGAAAGAGGCTTTGTAAGATATAGCGAGATTATAGAAAAATGCACTTTCGGAGATGAAATAGATTACAAAATGATAGTTGGTATCCAATGGAGATTGGGACAAAGACTGGACATCATTAAATTAAAAGTGGAGGACTAGTTTATGGAAAGTATCAGAATAAAAGATAGATATAACGATTTTAAGGAATGGGAAATTATAAAACTAAGTGGTGGTTATTACCTAAAGCAATATGTCAAAGGTAAGCAGTTCGGAAGAGGTTTTAGAACTACCAAGAAATACATTGAAAGTATTTTAGAAATAAAAATTTCTTACACCCTAGATAGTGGATTAGAAATTTTATAAATAAAAAAGGAGCAGTGCTCGCAACACTACTCCAAAGATGAAAAGTTCTTGGGAAACTTAACATCTCACAACAGAATTATACAAGTTTTCCCTTGAACTGTCAAGGGAGGAAAAATGGAAGAAATAAAAATTACTGAAATGGAAATTGAGGTTCCTCAAATAGAAGTAGAGGTTCCTAAGTTGAAAATTAAAGTGCCTGATTTGATAGAGGAAGAGGAGGAAGAATGAAAAAAATGAGTGATGAGGATTTTGAAAAAGATTTTTCAAAACAAATAACTTTGGAGATAAAAATATCTTGTGTGGCTTTGATAATAATGATACTAGGATTAATTTTTATAAATTGTTAAAGGAGTAAAACTATGGAAGAAATTATAGTATGGAGAATGGGAGTTTTAGTTGGAATTGTAATTTTTGCTACTGTCTGCTATTGGATTACAGCAGATTTAGAAAATGGAAACGATGAAAAAGAAAATAAAAAATTGTATGAATTCATAGAAAAATATTTTGGTGAAAACTTTTTAAAAATTTTCAAGTTATTTATATAAACTGAGGAGGAAAAAATGGAAAAATTAGGTGTACCTTGTTTAGCGATGTATCCTGAGGAAGAGGATGTTCAATTTTATATGGAAACTAAAAAAACTCCTTTAGAGGAATTTTTTCAGAATAAATATTTTGAAAGAGGAAGTTTAAGTGATATTCACTCTGGAACTTTAAAAGAGAAATATAGAAACTTAACAGCTAGTCAAATATCAATTCTCTGTGATGGATTAGATTGTTTTGGTGGAGAAATACAAATAGATAGAGAGAGTGGATATTTCAGAGCAAAAATATGGAAAGACTAAATTAAGTTTTTAATACAGCCCTCAAAATTGAGGGTCATATCAAAAACTTAAGCGAGGTGAAGTCTTATGACATTAAAAGAGTTACAACAAAAGGCTAAGTCAATGGGACTTAGAGGATTTTGGAAATTAAAAAAAGTTGAATTAGAAAAATTTATTGAAGAGAACACTCTTCATAATAGCGAAGTATTATTTGCTGGAGAATGTTCAGGCGATGGAGAATGGCTAGAACATAGAAGAATAGGAGCAACAGATACAGCAGTATTAATTTGCGATAACGCATATAGAAACAGGTTACTAGATAGACCAGACAAATATACAAGTCCGTTCTTGATGTATGAAGAAAGAAAAGGAAGATATAAAAGAGAAATTTCTTTTACTTCACAAGTAGCAATGGAGTTTGGACACTTTGCTGAGGACTTTATAATTGCTCATCTTCCAGTATTATTTGAAAAAGAATTTGGAATAAAAGTACAAGCTACTAGAAAAGGAAATCAGGTAGTAGCGAACAAAAAATACCCTCTATGGAGTTGTACCCCTGATAGCTGGGTAAAAATAGAAGGTGAATGGTATCCAGTAGAGCTAAAAACTGGAAATAGTTATACAGCTTACGAATGGGAACGAGAAGAAGTTCCGAATAAATATTATGCTCAGGTGCAACAGCAACTAGCAGTTCTTGGGAAAGAAAAAGGATTCCTTATTGGTTTTGTAGATAACAGATTTACTAGATTATACGAAATCGAAAGAAATGACAAGTTAATTTCTCAAGCCTACGAAATCACAAGACAATTTCAATATTGCCTAGATAACAACATTGAGCCTGAGCTCAATGGTTGTGAGGCTGAATGCGAATATCTAAAACAAGAGTTTCAGGGATTTGGAAATAAATATGAAAATATTCCTGGAATGGATATTAATGAAAAGGACCTACAATATTATTTAGATCTTGAACAAACTAAAAGGGAAATCTCAAAAGAAACTAAAGAGATTGAAAAAGATATGAAAACATTAATTTGTGTAATACAAAATAAAATGTTAGACCTTGAAACTGAAAACTTAGTAATCAATGGAAGCTATCTAGCAACTTGGAAGATAGACGCTAGAGGAGCAAAAAGATTTGCATTAAAAGAACTTAAAGAAAATCAAAAAATAAAAATAGCATAGGAGGAAAAATTAATGGCAACAGCAAAGAATAATTTAATAGCAAAAGAAACAATTACAACAGGAGTTCCAGCTCTTAAGAGTGTATTAGCAACAGAAGTTGTAAAAAGACAAATCAAATCTTTACTAAAAGATAGAGCTGGACACTTTATGATGGCGATAGTTCAAGTGGTTGAGGGAACACCACAGTTACAAAGCTGTGACCCTCAATCAGTAATAAATGCAGCTATAGCTTCAGCAGTTCTAAATCTTCCAATTGAAAAAAACTTAGGTTTCTCATATATCGTACCATACAAAGATAAGGACAAAGGAAACCTTGCACAATTCCAACTTGGATATAAAGGATATATCCAATTGGCTCTTAGAAGTGGAGAATATAAATTCATAAATGCAGTGGAAGTTAAAGAAGGAGAACTTAAAGGATACAACCTACTTACAGGAGAGCTAGAGCTTGATTTCATAAAAGATTTAGACAAGAGATTAGATACTAAAACTATAGGTTATGCTTCTTACATAGAATTTAACAATGGATTCAGAAATACTTTATTTATGACTACTGGTCAAATTGAGAATCACGCTAAAAAATATAGCCAAGCATATCAGTATGACTTAAGAAAAGGCTATACAATGTCAAACTGGTCAAAGAACTTTGAAGCAATGGCTCTTAAAACAGTTCTTAAACTAAATCTTTCTAAGTTTGGGGCATTATCAGTGGAAGTTCAAAAAGCTCTTCAAGTTGATGGAATGACAATAGATAAGGTAGAAGAAGATGGAACTTTAGTTGGAAACTTCTCAGATAATACAGGAGATGAAAATGTTGTTATTGGAGAACCTGAAGTTATAGAAGAAAAACCAAGTAACGAAGATATAAAAACTTTAATATCTATAGCTGATGGAAATAAATTAGATATTACAAAAATTTCAAGAGAAAAATATGGAATATCTGATTTAGGAAGACTATCAATGAAGCAATATAAAGAATTAAAAGAAATAGCAATAACTGGAGAGGCTTAGTCCTCTCCTGGATCTAAAGGAGTAGCAATGATAAAAAAATATATTTTCGGAGTATATGAACTAGAGCTTAAAATAAACCAAGTTAATAAAAAAGAACTAAGTTGTACAGTACAAAATCCTTTTGTTAGTTACAAGCAAGAAAAAACATTCCTCGATAAAACAGAGGAGAGATTGGTCAGAAAGGTTGACCGTCAAGTGAAAAAATGGAGAAAGGAATTCTTCCAGGAATAAGAAAAATAGCAAGGAGATTGATATGAAAAAAATAACTTTAACAGAAAAACAATTAGAAGAATTAACATCATTAAGAATTGAAATGGAATTTATAGAAAATAGAATAAACTCATTAGGTAAGTTAGCTATGGAATTAGTTGATAAAGCTAAAAAGGAAAAAATATACGCTGAAAGACTTAGGATGACAGATTTATTGATTGGCTCACTAAAAAATTATCAATTTTTCTTAGGAATATATATATAAGATGTTCAAGAAGAAATGGGAATAGAATCAGAATTTACAATCACTACAACTATGACAGAAAAAGATGGAGACTCAACAAAGAAATACAATATTTAAAGAGGGGTAAAAATGTGGCAGTGTAAAGAATGCGGAAGTACAGATTTTATAATAGAAGTTACAGAGGAAATCAGAAGACAAGGAAAGCTTAATAAAAAAGGCAATGTAGAAATTGAAGAATTTATTGATACGAAGCCGCAATACTCAAAATCAATAACTTATGAATGCAATAACTGTGGTGATTATTCTTCTAGAGATATAAGGGATATAGCCGATTGGGTGGAGGAGAAATAATGAGAGCTTGGAATAAAAAGAAAAGACCGAAGCACTACACAAAACCTAAGTGGAAATCAATATGACATTAACTTCTGTGCATATGAAAAATAAAGTAAGATACTTTTCTAATAAATTTCCTCTTCCAATCTGTTTGATTTTAAAAAAATGGAAGAGGAAAAGAGAATTAATTAAATATATAGAACAAAGTAAAAAGGAGAAATAATGAATAAACTATATTTTGTAAAATTAAATGGATTTGGGATATGGGAAGATAAAATTTATGAATATGATATAGAAAAAGAAACTCAAAAAATGATTTATGCTAAAGAAAATTCTTTTAAAATGAGAATCCCTACAGGATTTTTAGTTGAAAGACAATCTCTTTATTCAAAAGAATGGTATATCTTTAGAAAAGATAAAGAAAAATTAAAAGAGGCTTTAAAAAGAAGATTAGAAATTATAAAGAGATCTTATGAAAAAACTATAGGAGAGTTAAAGTAATGAGAGAGATAAAATTTAGAGGATATGACCTAGACAGTAAGAGCTGGATTTACGGAAATTATATTAAACATCTCACAGTAACACCTTGTATGTTTTCTTCTGAAGAAGAAGCTGATAAATTCTATAAGGAACATACAAAGCACTTGATAGCATTTGACGGATTTTCAGATTGGTGGATGTCAAATGATATAAAAGTGTGTACAACAATAGACGAAAAATCGATTGGACAATACACAGGAATAAAAGATAAAAACGGAAAAGAAATCTATGAAGGGGATTTAGTAAAACTTTATTCTTTATCTCCTGGATTAGAAGAGTATGACGATAAAATAGGAAAAGTATTCTTTGATTTATGTGCCTTTTGGATAGGGTTTAAAGATGATGCTATTCGCTTAGTAAATGAAA
The DNA here is from genome assembly GCF_021531475.1 of Fusobacterium perfoetens. Taxonomy (NCBI): domain Bacteria; kingdom Fusobacteriati; phylum Fusobacteriota; class Fusobacteriia; order Fusobacteriales; family Fusobacteriaceae; genus Fusobacterium; species Fusobacterium perfoetens. The sequence continues at coordinate 36,850 of NZ_JADYTX010000005.1, forward strand.
TAGCTCAATGTGAAATTATTGGAAATACTTATGAAAATATTCCTGGAATAGAGGTAGATTAATGATTTTAAATGTTTTTTATAAAGCAAAGAAAGCTGGAAAAGAAATAGAGGATAGTCAATTTTTAGAGCTTGATAATGATTCTGTTGTAGTTGATTTATGCATTATGAAATGGATAATAGAAGAACAAAACAAAATCAAAGATATAAAAATACACAGAATCGACTTTATTGAAGAACAAGATTTAAGCAATTATAAGAACGAAAGGGGAAACAATGAAATATAGAGTTTGGGATAAAGTAAAAAGAAAATTCGCAGACAATATAGTATTAGATAAAGATGGAGATTTAATAGAGTTTTATCAAGGAACATCTGATTGGACTTATTTAACTCCTGGAGAATGCGTAGATAGATATTTAATAAGTATGTGTTCTTTGTGTAAAGATGAAAGAGAGCAGTATATTTACGAGGGTGATTTAGTAAGAATCGATTCAGAAAGACCTTTATACACAGTTACATATGAGGAAGGAAAATTCTTATTACAGAATGATGAAAATGCTGTACTACACGACCTATATGAGTTCTACCCATTCCAGCTAAAGAAAGTGGGAAATATTTATCAAAATTAAATAATAAGTTGTGTAAATTTTAAATAACTGAAATGGACATTGGAAATTAAATAATACTGAGGAAATCCTAAAAATATATTTTGGAGTGGATAGAGTACAATAAAAAATATATTGACAATCGTTCTGTCTTGTGTTAAGATTATAACAGAACGACAGAGGAGAGCAAAATGGAAAAAAGAATTTTAAAAGTTTCTTTTTTTAAAAGTGGTTCAGGAAGTATTTCTCCAAAATTAAACCTACCAAAATCTTTTCTTGATAAAATAAATGTTAATCAAGAAGAAAGAGAAGTAGAAGTAATTGTGAATGAAGATACCCAAGAAATCATTATAAAAAAAAAGAAATAAAAAAAGCTCCCATATGTCCGAGAACACACAGGAGCAAGTGTAGTACAATACACCCTCGCAAGTATATTGTACTATATTCACTCCAAAAATTCAAATATTTTTAGGAGGTAGAATTATGGTAATTCATAATTTAAAAAATGGTAAGTATTCTATTAAAATCAAAGGTCTTGATGAAAAAATTGTTACTTCTTCTTGGGCAGATGCTATGAAAATAGCTTGGAAACTAGGAGGAAACAAATAATGGAAATGATAAATGTTAAGGTTGATGAAATTAATGGAGTATTAGTAACAACTAGCAATAGAGTAGCTGAAGAATTAGGGGTACAACATAGAAGTTTAGTATCTAAAATTGATGATTATGTTAAGAAATTTCAATCTGCAAAACTTTCTGCAGATTTCTATATCCCAAGTAATTATAAGGATAACAGAAACAGAACTTACAGAAATTATCTAATAACTAAAAAAGGAATTGCTCAATTAGTCGGTGGTTACTCTAGTGCAGTAGAAAGAGCTTTTGAATTAAATGTTGCCTACATTAATAAGTTTGATGAAATGGAAAAAATAATCTATCAACAAGAATTTTCCCTTAACAAAGAATTACTTTCAAAAATTAAAAAGTTAGAAAATGAACTTGAGCAAGTGCCTATGTCTTGGGTACAACTTGAACTTGTAAAAGACCAAATAAATGAAACTGCTACTAGAAGAATGAAAACTTTAAATATCTCTGATAGAAGTTTTAAGTTAAAATTGAAAAAAGAGATAAAAAAAGATGTTTTCTCAAGATTCGGTATTAACGATTTATTAGAATTGAAGAGTAAAGATTATTTATCTATTATGCCTTATCTTCTATATTGGTTAGAGCCTTATAAATTAAAAGCTGAGAATATAACTCAATTAGATATCTTATAATATGGAAAAAATAAAGATACCTCTAATAAAAGTTGAAATTCCAGAGGTAGAAATTGAAATTCCCAAAATAGAAGATATAAAAATACCAACAGTAGATATTTCAATTCCTAATATAGAAAAAAAAGATTAAATTATTAAATCCTCAGTATTATTTACTGGGGATTTTTTATATTAATATTTTTAGGAGGTACTTATGAATTATAGATATGGGATCCTAGATAGAATGAATAGAAAGGTTATAAGAGTAGTAGATACTTTTGATACTGCAAAACAAATTATAGATAATTTTAACGAAGATAATAAAATAAGAAAAATTAAAAGAGTAGTAATGATAAAAATGTAAGGAGTGATTATGAGAAAAGCTGGAAATTTAAGAAACTATAAAAAAGTTAAAAATACAGTAGATGATGAATTCTATATGTCCTGGTTAGGAAATGAGAGATTAGCTGATAAAGTTAAAAATCTTCCTACTAAAAAATTAAATTTTATTACAGAAAGAGCTAAACAAACAATTGATAAAACTTATCTTCTTTTAAAAGTAGAAGAAAAATACAAATACTATGTAAATCTTTATTTGCTTTACGATATGTGCTGTCTGTATTTTAATCTTGAAAATGGATTAAAAAAAATATTTAGAACAAGTAGTGGAAAATAGAGAAGAGTTTCAATCAACTTACAGAGATATTGAAAAAATATTAGGATATGAACCCATTTTTAATCAAGAGATTTATCATAAAGCTAGTGATGGACTTCGTTGGTTAACGACATCTTTAAAAACAATACTCAAGTATTATGTTGGTAGAGTAAAAGAAGAAAGTATTCCTGTTCTTTCAAGAGAAGTAGAAAATTATATTTCTAATGTGGAGTTATGGGAATATCAAAGAGAGGAAGATGAAATAGATAGAGAAATTGCTTTTATTAATATGGTTCTTCTAAGAATAAAATATGCTAGAGAACATATTGATGTTATCTATTCTTTAAATAAAGGCTTTGAAACTGAAGATAAGAAATTGAGAACTATGATAAAAAGTTCTCTTACAAGAATAGAAAAACCTATAAGAACAATTATAGGTTATATTGAAGAGTTATATACTGAAGAAATAGCATAGGAGAAACAAAGATGAAAATAAAAGATTTAAACCTTTCTCCAAAATCATATTCTTGTTTAAAGAAAGCTGGATATACAACATTAGAAAAGTTAAAGAAAGCAAATGTAAATGATTTATTTCTTATCGAGGGATTAGATAAAAGGTCCTTCGATGAGATTTTAAAAAAGTTAAAAGATTATGGTATTAATTTGAAAAATTTAGAAATATTTTAAAATTAGGAGGAAAATATGGATAATAAAATAGAAGCTGTGAATATTATAAATAATCTGTACAATTCTATAAAAAATAAAAATAAAGGAAATAATAATGGAAAGAGTAGCGATTTACATAAGGGTATCTAAAAAAGAACAAGCAAAAAACAAGGGAACAGATAGTTCCCTTGCTATTCAATTAAAAAAATGTACAGATTATTGTGAAGAAAAAAAATATGAAGTATTAAAAGTTTATAGTGATGTTGAATCTGGTGGGAATGACGACAGAAAAGGGTTTAATGATTTACAAAATACTATCCCCAAAAAAATATATACAAAAGTTATATTTTGGGAAGTATCAAGAATTGCTCGTAAAATATCTACTGGTATGAAATTCTTTGAAGATTTAGAAAAATATGGAGTTAGCTTTGAAAGTGTTTCTCAACCATATTTAAAAGATTTTATGAGTTTATCTATTTTCTTAGCTTGGGGAACTGAGGATTTAAAGCAAATGTCTTTAAGAATCAAATCAAATCTTTTAGAAAAAACAAAGGCAGGGTATTTTGTTCACGGAAATCCTGCTACTGGATATATAAGAGGAAAAAATAAAATGATTGTTCCTGATCCTGAAAAAGCTCCTTTAATTTTAAAGATATTTGAAACTTTTGCTGAGAATTGGAATCTTAGTGAAACAGGTAGAATTTTTGGAAAAACTAGAAGTGATATAACAGAAATAATTGATAATAGAATTTATATTGGAGAAGTTGTATATAAAAAATATGTAAAAGATCCTGTTGATTCAAAGCATAGAATCAAGACCAAAAATAATAGAATATGGTACAAAGGACTACATGAGCCTATTGTGCCTCTAGAACTTTTTAACCTTTGTCAAGAAATTAGAAAACTCAATATCAAGATAAGAGAAAGCAGAGAAAAAGGGAAACCTATCCTTTTATTTAGTGGTTTAGTTGTTTGTACTTGTGGTAAAAAAATGTTTCAGACTAGAAGATATCACACAAATAAAGCTGGAGAAAAATATCCATATTATGTTTATCTTTGTACAAATAAATTAACAGGAAAAAAACATTCTATTGCTGCTAGAAAATTAGATAATGCTATAATAGAAAAAATTAAAAATTCTAAAGAGTTATTAGAATTAAACGGCATCGAATACAATGAAAATGAATCTATAAAAAATAAATTAAAACTTATAGAGAAAGAACTTCTAGCTTTGGAAACAGAAAGAGAAAGAATTATAAAGCTATTCCAAAAAGAATTTATAAATGAAGATGAACTTGAAAGTAAATTCAATGATATAACAGCTAGAAAGAAAAAACTTAAAGAAAGTCAAAAGCACTATGAAGAAGAAGATAAAAAAGAATCTTCAAAAGATAATGTTGAAAATTTTGAAAAATTAAAATATATAATTGAAAATTATTCAGAAGATGATGTTGTTGAAACTAGAAAGTTATTAAGGTTATTAATAAAAGAAATAACTGTTGTAAGCAAAAAGCCATTAAAAGTAAATATCATTTTTAATTAAAGTTTATTTTGATAAACTTATTTTATTTCCCAAAAAACAGGGTAAAGGCATTAGTTTCAACTGACTCTGGAATAAAAGATTTTAGAGGAAAAAATGGTTTATATAAAGAAAAAAACTATATGGGATATGAGCCTGAAGAGATTTTAAGTATTGACTTTTTCCTTAGTCACACTGATATTTTTAATAAATATATTGAAGAAAAGATGATGATTAACGATATCAAGCCAAACCCTGGACATAAAGCTTTAGCTGAGCTTGAAAAAATGGGAAAAGTTAAAGCGGTTATCACTCAAAATATAGATAATCTTCATCAAGAGGGAGGAAGTAAAAAAGTCCTTGAACTTCACGGTACTTTAAAAGATTGGTATTGTCTAAAATGTGGTAAAAGAGCTAACAGAAGATTTGATTGTGAATGTGGAGGAGTTGTTAGACCTCGTGTTACTCTTTATGGAGAAATGCTTGATGAAAAAGTTACTGATGCTGCTATATCTGAGATAAAAAAAGCTGATACCTTAATTATTATCGGTACTAGCCTTACAGTTTATCCTGCTGCTTATTATATCAATTACTTTAGAGGAAAAAATCTTGTGATTATAAATGAAACTCCTACATCTCAAGACCATATCGCCACTCTTGTTATAAGGGATAACTTCTCCAAAGTTTTCTCAGAAACTTTAGAAATCTTAAAAAATAACTAAATAAACTTATTCTAATTTGCTATTTTGTTAGAATAGATTAGAATATATTAGAATAAAATTATAAAAAAATATGGAGCTGTTATACTTTATAAATAAAAATATAATAGCTCCTTTTATTTTAATAATTATTTTTTATAAATTGTTCTACTGTCAGCTTGAGTTTGAGCTACTATTGTAACTTCAGATACTTGTACTCTATCTGGTTGATTAGCTGTTGAAACTATAATATCAGCTATATCATCTGGAGTTAATGCCTCAATACCTTTGTAAACATTTTTAGCTCTTTCAACATCTCCACTAAATCTTGTTAAACTAAAATCAGTTTCCACAAGCCCTGGTTGAATATTTGTTACTTTTAATGGAGTTTCCAAAAGCTCTATTCTTAGAGCGTCAGTTATAAATCTAACTGCTGCTTTTGTAGCACAATAAACCCCACCATTAGCATAAGATAAGGCTCCAGCCACAGAACCTAGATTTATTATATGCCCTTTATTGTATTTTAACATTAATGGCACAACAGCTCTTGTAACAAATAAAAGTCCTTTTATATTAGTATCTATCATTGTATTTATATCTTCTATACTAACTTCATAAACTTTATCAAGTCCTTTAGCAAGACCAGCATTATTTACCAAAACATCTATACTTTTTAAATCTTCTGGTAAAGAGTTTATAAGTTCTTCACAATCCTTACCATCTCTTACATCTCCCACAAGAAGTGTTATCTCAGTATCAGGATATTTTTCATTGATTTCTTGTATTAGTTTTTTTCCTTTTTCCTCATTTCTTATCATAAGTATTAGACGAGAACCCATTTCAGCAAATTGCATAGCACAACTTTTACCTATCCCTGCAGTAGCTCCTGTTATCAAAACTATTTTTCCTTTTAATCTGTTCATAATATCCCTCCTAGCCATTGATATATTTATTTTTTATCTTTTCCACAGTGTCGTACAAATAACTTTCTCTATTTATATCCACACTGTAATCACAAGATATTTTATACAAAATCTCTCTCTTGTTATAAAGCTCCACAAGTTTTTTATAAGGTTCATCTACATTTAAAAGAGGTCTGTGCTTTTTATTCTTAACTCTATCATAGATACAATCTATATCACAGTTAAGATATACCACAAAAGATGATTCCTTAAGTTTTTTTATATTGGCATTGTCAATAATTACTCCCCCACCAGTAGAGATTACAATATTATTATCCTTTGATTCCTTGTCTATTATTTTTCTTTCTAACTCTCTAAAATACTGCTCTCCATCTTGCTCAAAGATTTCTGTCACACTTCTTTTTTCAAGCTTTACAATCTCTTTGTCTATATCTACAAATTTCATCTCAAGGGCTCTTGCTAGTGCTTTTCCAACTGTTGTCTTACCACTACCCATAAAGCCTATTAATGCTATATTCTCCTTCATTTTTCACCTTCCATTCTTTAGTATAACATATTTTAAATATTATCACAAATTTTTTTACTTCAATTTAAACTCTTATTTTTATTATTTTTATAAAATAATTTGCTCATTTAAAAAATATAAGCTATAATGATAATATACGAATTTATTTTTTTTAAGGAGGATTTATGGACCCTATTCTAATTTTTGGACACAGACACCCAGACACAGATTCTATCTGTTCTTCTATTGCTTTGGCAAATTTAAAAAAAGAGCTTGGAGAAGAGGCAATCCCTTGTCGTCTTGGAGAGATTAACAACGAAACAAGATTTGTTTTAGATTATTTTAAAATTGATACTCCTAAGTTTTTAAAAACTGTTAGTGCTCAGATTTCCGACCTAACTCGTGTTGAAAAAAAAGTATTATCTGTCAACGACTCATTAAAGGGAGCTTTGGACACTATGACTGAGGAAAATTTCTCCAGTCTTCCTGTAATAGATGAAAATAGACAATTAAAAGGAATGTTACACGTATCTGACATTGCTAACACTTATTTAAACCTTGACCACTGTGATTTATTTACAAAATATACAACTACCTTTGAAAATCTTATGAATGTTTTAAAGGGAGATATTGTAAGTGGAGTTTATCCTAGTGGAATAATAACAGGAAATTTAAAATCTATATCAGAGCTTGACGAGGTTAGCAAAGGGGATATTGTTGTTACAACTTATCTTGCTGACGGTATCGACCGTTCTATAAAAGCTGGAGCAAAAGTCATAATAGTTTCTTGCTCAGAAGAGGATTTTATATCTCCTCGTGTAACATCTGAATGTGCTATAATGAGAGTTCACTCAAACTTATTTAAAATAATAAGTCTTATTAGCCAATCGCTTTCAGTTTCATCTATAATTCCTAAAGAAAAATTTTACTCATTTAAGATAGATGAATTTTTACACGACATCAAAGATATTATGAAAGAGGCTACACAAACAAACTTCCCAGTTACTAAAAAAGATGGGACAGTTTATGGTACAATCAGAACTAAAAACCTGATTAACTTTACTAGAAAAAAAGTTATCCTTGTTGACCATAACGAAAAGGAACAATCTGTTGACGGATTACAAGATGCAAAGATTTTACAAGTTGTTGACCATCATAAATTTGGTAATTTTATAACTGATGAGCCTGTTAAGATAAATGCTGAGATTGTAGGTTGTACATCAACTATTATTTATGACCTTTACAAAGCTGCAAGAGTTGTGCCTAGTAAGGAAATAGCTGGTATTATGATGAGTGCTATACTTTCTGATACTTTACTTTTTAAATCTCCTACTTGTACAGAAAAGGACATTGAGGCTGTAAGAGAACTTTCAAAACTTTGTGGTGAAGAGGATTTTGAATCTTTTGGAATGAAAATGCTTATTGCTGGTACATCACTAAAAAATATGACTTCTCAAGAGATACTTTCTATAGATATGAAAGAGTTTACAATGAATGGAGTTAAAATCTCTATCTCTCAAATCAACACTGTTGACATTCAAGGAGTTCTTGAAAAGAAAAAAGACTTTGAAGATATAATGAATATCAACAACGAAATCCACGATTATTCACTATCAATTTTAATAATCACAGATATTATTAAATCTGGTTCATATTTCTTGGCTATTGGAGACAAACAAAACTTATTAGAAAAAGCCTTTGATGTAAAATTAGAAAATAATATTGTCTGGTTAAACGGAATAATCTCAAGAAAAAAACAAGTAGTTCCTGTTCTTATGGTAACTAGTCAAAACTTAGATTAAGGAGGGGCAATTGAAAAAATATCTTTTTAGGGACATTCTTCTTATAACTATTGGAGCATTTTTAATAGCTTTTGGTATTCATTATTTTTATAGAGCCAACTCTCTAGGAAGTAGCGGAATAACAGGGATTTGCCTTATTTTATTTTATCTATTTAAATTTGATATAGGGACTACCTATGCTCTTTTAAATATTCCTTTGATAATTATAGGATATAAATTAATAGGGGGCAAATTTATTTTAAAGACTTTCTACGGAACAGTTATGACATCAGTTGCCTTTGAAATTTTATCAAGAGTTCCAACAGCTCCTCTACAAGATAAATTGATGGCTTGTATATTCGGTGGGATTTTGGTAGGACTTGGGCTTGGTTCTATGTTTGCTGCTGGTGGATCTAGTGGTGGTACAGATATTTTAGTAAAGATTTTAAATAAATATTTTGAAATACCTGTTGGTAAAGCATTTTTTATTATGGACTTTACAGTTCTTAGTATCTCTGGATTTCTTTTTGGTAAAGAAATATTTATGTATACTTTAGTTGGAGTTTTCTCTTGTACAAAAGTTATAGATATGATTCAAGATGGATTTGATAGCTCTAAGGCTATAACTATTATTTCTGATAAATCTCTTATTATAAAAGATATCATTATGAAAGAGGCTAAAAGAGGGACTACAATTATAAAAGCTCAAGGGGGCTTTGAGGGAAAAGAAAAAAATATGCTTTCTTGTATTGTGAATCGTTATGAAGTAACTGCTATAAAAAGAATTATCCGTTCAGTTGATGAAGATGCTTTTGTATATATCACTGATGTGGCAGAGGTTCTTGGAAAAGGATTTAAGGATTTAAAAATAAAATAATTAAAATTTACAAAAATATTCTCTAAAAGAAAAAAGAGCTACTATACTAAATAAAGTATAGTAACTCTTATTTTTTTATAAAACTTCTTTCCAAAAACTTTTATTGCCTCTGAAGATATCTCTTCTATAAATAAGTAAAATAGCCACATAATACAAGAAATGTTTCTTATAATTTTTAAAATATTTATTTAAGTCTAAAGATTCCTTTGTAAATCTTTGTAATCTTAAAACATCTTTATAAATTCCCAACTTATTAAAGAAAGCTCTTCTAAACTTACTGTCTATCATAATCATTCCTTTACAAGTTTTTATAAAGTTTTCTGGCTTACAATCTCCATGATAATGTTTTAATGAATGTAGTTTCACTAAAAGTTTCATCATCTCATCATAATCCTCTTTTGTTTTTGGGCTTTCTCCTCTTACAAAATTAGTCATATAAATCAGTTCTGAATGGAAAAAATCTATCTTTTTTTCAATGATAAACTTTACATTATATGTATTAAAAAATCCCTTTGAATTAAGTGCTTTTATATTATTGTACATCAATCTTATATTATTATTTAACCCAAAGAAATTAAAAGTTTTTTCTCTTTTTAATACATATTCCTCTCCATCAATTTTTAAAAGAGCTACCCTTCTATTATGTCTATCAGCTAAAATTGCCTCTTTTATAAATTTATCTTCTAAAAGTTTTCCTAAAATGTTTTTAGTCTCGTCAGTCTCCTCATAAAAAATTTTTAATTCCATAATTTCTCTCCCTTTCCACTACAAAATCAAAATTTTTATCCAACTAGTTCTATTCTATTTCCCTCAGGATCAAGTATTACACTTTCGTAATATCCATCTCCTGTGGTTCTTGGTTCTCCTATTATTTTATACCCATCTTTTCTAAAAATTTCTGTTAGCTCATTTACTTTTTCTTTACTTCCCACTTTAAAAGCTAGGTGAGCCAAACCTAAAATCTCTTTATATATTCTCTCTTCTATATCTTTTCTTTTCATAAGTTCTATTCTTGTAGCACCATCAAAAGATATAAAATATGATTCAAATCCTTTTATTTTGTTTTCATATTTTTGATTAGATACTCCGTCAAAATATTTACAATAGAACTCTCTCATCTTTTCTAAATCTTCTACCCAAATAGCAATATGGTCTATCATTATGCCTCCAAGAAAATTTTTTCTAAATATTTTGCCTCTGCATCTTCATCATTTGTTCCTATCACTTCTAAATTAGGTTGAGCTTTCTTTAATTTTTCGCTGGCATTTCCCATAATAAGCCCTTTTCCTACGATACTTAACATCTCTTCATCATTAAGTCCATCTCCAAAAGCGATAGCTTCAGAAAGTTTTATTCCCTCTCTATCTAAAATCTCTTTTAAAGTTTTTCCCTTTGACACATCTTTTTTCATTATTTCTAAACAAATATCCAAAGATGCTGTCAAAGTTATATCTTCCACAAGTTTTTTATTTTCTCTTATTTTATTTTCAAGTTCCTCTATTTTTTCTTTTTCACCTATATAGCAAAATTTTAAAATATTCTCTTTATCATAGTTTTTAAAATCTACAATATTTGGAGCAAATCCAGATTCTTTATGATAAGCATTAAAGTCTGGTAACATTCTATCTACGTCCCAACCATCACTTGTATAAGTATTAACTATTACGTCTTTATCAGCTTGAATATTTAAAACTCTTTCAACATCTTTTTTATCCATTAAATGCTCAATTAAAAGTTCTCCATCACTTGTGTGAGCATTAGCTCCGTTAGAAGATATTAAATAAGATTTTGCCCCTAACTGCTTCATAAAACAAGAAGCATCAATATAATGTCTTCCAGTAGCGATTATAAATTTTACATCTTTCTCTTTTATTATTTTTTTGATAACATTTTTAGTATATTCTGATATCATATGATGTGAATTTAACAAAGTTCCATCTAAATCACTTATTATTGCTTTGTACATCTTACCTCCTAATTTTTCTTTTAGTATAATTATATATTAAAGATAGAAAATATTCAATAGCTAAAACAATATAATATTTCTATAATTTTTTATTATATGTTATAATGTAAAAAAACGAAAGGAGGTTTTTTATGGTAATAAAGATTAGTAAAAAAGTTGAAGAACATATCAAAAAAAATAACCTAATCGGAATTGTCTTAAAGAGAGAGTCTTTAAGCTTTGGCTGAGCTGGTTGTCGTGATGTAATTCAGGGTGAATTAGTTAAAGATAACTCTCAAATAGAAGGCAAAAATTTTAAATATAACATTGAAGAAGTCCAAGGAGTAAAAGTGTTTATTCCTGAATATTTAAAAAATTTGAAAAATATAAAAATCAGCTCTAACTTTCTTAGCCTTTTTATAAAAGGTGTAATACTAGACGTCGAAGCTGATTGAAAAATATAAAAGACATAAAATTTATAGAGGATAGCCTAAAAACTATCCTCTATTTTTTATTAGTCATCTATATAGTTATCAAAATATCCTTGAATTAAGATAATTGGTGTTCCTTTATCTCCACTTCCTGAAGTTAAGTCACATAGTGATCCAATAAGGTCAGTAAGTCTTCTTGGAGTAGTTCCTTGAGTTATCATTTGTCCTTTAAGGTCAGAATCTTTTCCTTTGATTGCTTCAGCAACAGCTTTATTTAATTCTTCTCCTTTAAGTCCAGCTAAATCATTGTCTGCTAAGTATTTTAATTTTATTTCGTTTGGTGTTCCTTCTAATCCATCTGTATATCCTGGAGATACTACTGGGTCAGCAAGTTCCCAAATTTTTCCAACTGGGTCTTTGAAAGCTCCGTCTCCGTAAACCATAACTTCGATATTTTTTCCAGTAGCTTCTTTTAACATAGCTTGGATTTTTACAACGATTTCTTTACAGTTACGAGGGAATAATTTTACTGAATCTTCAGTAGCTTTGTTAGATCCTAATAATCCGTAAGCTTCATTAAATCCACTTCCATTTACTGACGCAGTTAAGATTTCATCCATTCCGTAAACTATTTTAGCTCCAGCATTTTTTAATAATTTTTTAGTTCTCATACGAGTGTGAATATCGCAGTTTAATACGCAGTCTGTATATTTTAAAATAGCAGTTGGGTTGTTAGCAAATATTACTTCTACTTCTGCCCCTTGCTCTCTTATTAATTCTGAATAATATTCGATGTAGTTTACTCCTGTAAATACGTGGATAGGATTTCCAAATTTTTCAGTAAACTCTTTTTCTGTTAAAACATCTGTCCAAGGATTTACACCTTTTTCATCTAGTAAATCATAGTCTATAAAGTGATTTCCTACTTCGTCTGATGGATAGCTAAACATTAAAACTATTTTTTTAGCTCCTCTAGCGATTCCTTTTAAACATACAGAAAATCTATTACGGCTTAGAATTGGGAAAATAACTCCTATTGTATTATCTCCATATTTAGCCTTTACGTCAGCAGCTACATCGTCTATAGTAGCATAGTTTCCTTGTGCTCTAGCTACGATTGATTCTGTTATTGCAACAACATCTTTATCTCTTAAAGCTATATTTTCACTTTTTGTAGCTGCTAAAACTGCATCTACTGTGAAAGTAATTATATCGTCACCACTGTGTATGATTGGTGCACGAAGTCCTCTTGAAATAGTTCCTACTAATCTTCCCATATTTTATCTCCTTTAACATAAGTTTTTTTTCAAATCTATTTTTCCATTAACGTTTAATTATAATATTTTTTAAAAATTTTGTCAATAAAAAAATTATACTCAGTCCATAAAGCAACTCTTTTTTATTTTTTGGATTAAAATATGCAATTTACAATTTTTTTTTATTATATTTTTACATATTTTTGTATTTTTTCAATTTTTTCTTTTGTAAAAATCACTCTCTACATATAGATGATATCTTTTTTTTCCTTTATTGTCAAGGATAAAATAATTTTAAGAGGTATTATTTTATTCAAAACAGATATAAATATTGAAAAATTTTTTCAAAAAATAAAAAAAACACCTAAAATCTCAATCTCTCAAGATTCTAGGTGCAATTTATTTAAAAGTTATTATCCTTCAATGAAGTTTAAGTCAGCCATTTTTTCATAGATAGAGTTTAATCTTCTCATTTGAGAAAGTCTATTATTTTTTATAGCTTCATCTTTATCATTTATCATTACTGAATCAAAGTAGTTATTTATAACTTCTTCTCCAGAAACGATAGCTTCTAAATATCCTTTATAATCTTTTGCTGATAAAAGTTCGCAAGTTGTTTTGTCTAGAGTTTCTACATAAGAATATAAAGTTTTTTCAGCTTCTTCTCTGAATAATTCTTGGTTAACATCTTGTGTTTTATGAGCTTTTACAATGTTTCCAACTCTTTTTACTATTCCTATTAATTTTTTGAAGTTTTCTTCTTGAACTGCTTCACCTAAAACTTCTATCATAGTTCTAGTTTCCACAACGTTATCCCAAGATTTTTCAACTACAGCAGAGATTATATCTCTTCTGTATCCCATATCTGTAAATACGTTGATAACTCTTTGTTTTAAGAATTCTAATACTTCTTTCTTTAAAGCAACTTTATCTTTCTTTAATACTCCGTCAGCTTCTAAAACTTCTATACTTTTATCAACTAAAGCTTCTAATGAAACATTTAAGTTAGAATTTAGTATAACGTTTACAATTCCAAGTGCTGCTCTTCTTAATGCAAATGGGTCTTTAGAACCTGTAACTTGGATTCCAACACCTAAACAACCAACTAAAGTATCAATTCTGTCACAGATTCCTGCAACGATTCCCTCTTTAGTAGTTGGTAATTTATCCCCTTTAAATCTTGGGAAGTAGTGTTCTTGGATTCCTAAAGATACTGTTTCTTTTTCTCCAGATTTTAAAGCATAATCTGCTCCCATAAGTCCTTGTAATTCAGTAAATTCTTTTTCATTTATCATATTTGTTACAAGGTCAGCTTTACATAAAGTAATTGTTCTTTGGATATCTTCTCTTATATCTTCATATCCTAATTTATCGATTAAAGCATCGGCAACTTTTGATACTCTTCTCATTTTAGCAGCGATAGTTCCTAAATCTTTTTGGAATACTACTGTTTCTAATTTTTTAACATTTTCGATTAATGGTTGTTTTAAGTCTTCTTGATAGAAGAATCTAGCATCTGCAAGTCTAGCTGATAAAACTTTTTCATTTCCAGCTTTTACTTTATCAGAATATTCGATACCGTTTCTTACAACTACGAATTTTGGAAGTAATTTTCCATTTTTATCTAAGATTGGGAAGTATCTTTGGTGAACTTCCATAGATATAATTAATACTTCTTGTGGAACTTCTAAGAAATCTTGATTGAATGTTCCAACGATTGGATAAGGATATTCAACTAAGTTTGTAACTTCGTTTAAAAGATTTTCGTGAATTAATACTACTTCATCTTCTCCAGTACAATTTTTAACAATTAAATCTCTTATCATTTGTTTTCTTTCAGCTATATCAATTATTACATTATTTTCTCTTATTTTTGTGAAATATTCATCAACATTTGCAACTGTAAATCTTCCACCGAAGAATCTGTGTCCTCTTGACTCAAGTCCACTTTCAATTCCTTCAATTTCAAATTTTACAAGTTCATTGTCAACTATTGCTAAAAACCATTGGATAGGTCTTGCAAATCTGAATTTTCTGTCAGCCCATTTCATTGATTTAGGGAATTCAAGTTCTAATACAAGATTTTTTAATATATCAGAAAGTAAAGATTTTGTTTCAACCCCTTCAGAGAATTTTCTAACAGCTATATATTCACCTTTTGGTGTAGAAACTATTTCTAAATCTTTAGCTTCTACTCCTTGAGATTTAGCAAATCCAAGTCCTGCTTTAGAAAGCATTCCATCTTGTCCATAAGCAACTTTTTTTGCTGGTCCCATATTTAATTCATTAAGGTCATTTTGTCTTTCAGCTAATCCTTCAACTAAGATAACTAATCTTCTTGGAGTTCCGAAAGTTTTTATATCTTGATAATCTATTCTTTCATCTTTTAATTTTTTTGCTAGGTTATTTTTTAAATCATTTAAAGCATTAACTAGGAATCTTGCTGGGTTTTCTTCCATTCCTATTTCAAATAACAACTTCATATTTCTATCTCCTTCTTCACAAATTTTTAATTCCATCTTAAAAAATATTTATCTTAAACTATATATTTTTTTTAAGTAATGGATATCCTAAGTTCTTTCTATTTTCTACATAGATTTCAGCACATTTTTTAGCTAATTCTCTAACTCTTAAAATATAAGCCATTCTCTCAGTTGTAGAGATAGCCCCTCTTGAATCTAGGACGTTGAATGTGTGAGAACATTTTAAAACATAGTCATATGCTGGTAATACAAGTCCTGCTTCTAATATTTTTTTAGCTTCAGCTTCATATTCATCAAACCATTTGAAGTGAGATTCTAAGTCAGCTAATTCAAATGAATATTTTGAGTTTTCATATTCATATTGGTATCTCATATCTCCGTATTTAACTTCGTCTGTCCAGTCTAAATCATAAACATTTGATTTATTTTGGATATATAGAGCGATTCTTTCAAGTCCGTAAGTGATTTCTACTGGAACTATGTCAAGTTCTAATCCTCCAACTTGTTGGAAATATGTAAATTGAGTGATTTCCATTCCATCTAGCCATACTTCCCAACCAAGTCCCCAAGCTCCTAATGTTGGTGATTCCCAGTCGTCTTCAACGAATCTTATATCGTGTTCTTCTGGTATAATTCCTAAAAGTCTTAAACTTTCTAAGTATAACTCTTGGATATTATCTGGAGATGGTTTCATTATTACTTGGAATTGGTGATGTTGGTAAACTCTATTTGGGTTTTCTCCATATCTTCCATCTTTTGGTCTTCTTGATGGTTCTACATAAGCAGTTTTCCAAGGTTCAGGTCCTAATGCCATTAAGAATGTGTTTGGATTGAATGTTCCTGCTCCTGTTTCTATATCATAAGGATTTCCCAAAACGCACCCTTTAGACCCCCAATATCTTTGAAGAGTTGTTATTATCTCTTGAAATGTCATTTTTTCTTCCTCCAATTTATTTTAAATTTTAATTTTGAGATTCTTTATTTTTTAGTTTTAATAAGATGTCTAAGAATATAAGTGCTACTCCTATATTTATATATACATCTGCTAAATTAAAAACATATTGCCAAATTCCTCTAAAATCTAGCATATCTACAACATATCCTCTAAAAATTCTATCTATCATATTTCCGATAGCTCCAGAGATAATAACCATATAAGCTATTCTCTCTATAACTTCTATCTTTTTAAAATTTTTAAAGAAATATATAATAATCCCGATAATTGCTATTGTAGTGGCTATACTAATAGCATTTATTTTTCCTTGAAAGACACCAAAAGCGATACCTCTATTTTGAACATAAGTTATATGAAAAAAATTAGATATTATCTCTATTGTATCTCCAACAAAAAAATTATTTTCTATTTGAATTTTAGTCAGTTGGTCTAGTAACACCAGACCAACTATTCCTATTAAATAATATATCATAATTTTTACCTATTTTAAAACTTTAGCACATCTTGGGCAAAGTGAAGTTTCACTGTCAATCTCTGTTGAATATTTCCAACATCTTTCACATTTAACTCCTTCAGCGTGAAGAACTTTAACTTTTAGTTCCATCTCGTCATCTGCCACAAAACTATCATCTGCCACATCAGAGTATTCTAATTGAGAAACTATAAATACCATTTCTAATAATTCTCTATTAGAATTTATAAATGTTTTTAATTCTTCATCAGAAGTATTTAATATAACTTTTGCATCAAGGGCGTTTCCTATTATTCTGTTTTCACCTTGTCTTGCTTTTTCAAGATATTTATTTACAGATTTTCTAAGTTTTATAACTGTTGCCCATTTATCTTCAAGTTCTTTATTTAAATATTTATCATTAAATTCAAACCATTTTGTTAAATGAACTGATTCAGCATCTTTATCTTGTTCAGGTAATCTTCCCCAGATTTCTTCAGCTGTAAATGAAAGGATTGGAGAGATCATTTTTACAAGACAAAGTAAAACTTCGTTCATAACTGTTTGAGCTGATCTTCTTGCTCTTGAATCTTCTTTTTCAGTATATAATCTATCTTTTATAATGTCAAGATAGAATGCTGACATATCTATTCCTGCAAAATAGTGGATTGCTTGGAAAAGGTTGTAGAATTCATATTTATCATAACTTTCTGTAACTTCTCTTTTTAATACTTCTAATTTATGTAATGCCCATCTGTCGATTTCTTCCATTTCTTCATATGGAACTGAATCTTTAGTTGGATCAAAATCATAAGTATTTCCTAAGATATATCTTGCTGTGTTTCTTACTCTTCTGTAAGCTTCAGCCATTTGTTTTACAATGTTGTCAGAAATTTTTACGTCATCTCTGTAGTCAACAGATGCACACCAAAGTCTTAGAATATCAGCACCATAAACTTTTATTACATCTTCTGGAGAAACTGTATTTCCTAAAGACTTTGACATTTTTCTTCCTTGTCCATCATTTACAAATCCATGAGTTAAGATTTTTTTGTATGGAGCATCAAAAGTTGAACCAATTGATGTTAGAAGTGATGTTTGGAACCAACCTCTGTGTTGGTCTGAACCTTCTAAGTATAAATCAGCTGGTCTGTGAAGTAAAGATCCTCTTGTTTCAAGAACAGATCTGTGAGAAACTCCAGAGTCAAACCAAACGTCCATTATATTTTTTTCTTTTATAATTTCTTTTCCAACTAAATTATATTTAGCTAATAATTCTTCTCCAATTAATTCTTCAGCTGAATATTTAACCCAAGCTGCTGAACCTTCTTTTTTAACAATTTCTACTACTCTTGCTAAAATTTCTTGGTTGAATACAACTTCTTCATCTACATAGAATACTGGAATTGGTACTCCCCAGCTTCTTTGTCTTGAGATACACCAGTCAGGTCTTTTTTCTAGCATTGAACCTATTCTGTTTCTTCCCCAATCAGGAACAAATTCTACACCATCTAATGCTTTTAAAGCTCTTTCTCTTAAGTCTGAACCTTCAGCTTTTACGAACCATTGAGATGTAGCTCTTACGATTATTGGAGTTTTTGATCTCCAGTCGTGTGGGTATGAGTGAACAAACTCAGAATAAGCTAACATTATTCCTCTTTCTAATAAAGTTTTGCAAATAACTTTGTTTGCTTCCTCATAGAATAACCCTGCAAATTCTCCAGCTTCTTCTGTTAAAACACCTTTGTAATTGATAGGTGAAAGGATAGGTAAACCATATCTTACCCCAACAACATAGTCATCTTGTCCATGTCCAGGAGCTGTATGAACACAACCTGTACCTGCATCAGCTGTAACGTGATCACCTAAAATGATAACTCCAGTTCTTTCGATAAATGGATGTTGGTATGTAAGTCTTTCTAATGCTTCCCCTTTAAATTCTTTTATAAGTTCGCATTCTTTTATTCCTATTTCATTCATAGCTTTTTCAGCTAAAACTTTTGCAAATATTAAGTTTCCTAATTCAGTTTTATAAACTCCATATTCAAACTCAGCATTTAAACAGATTCCTACATTTGCTGGTAAAGTCCAAGGAGTTGTTGTCCAAATTACTATATAAGTTTCTTCTGTCATTCCAATTTTATCTAACACATCTTGGTTAGCTTTCATTTTTACATAAACAGATGGAGATTTTATATCTTTATATTCGATTTCAGCTTCTGCTAAAGCTGTTTCTGTTACTGGTGACCAGTAGATTGGTTTAGAACCTTTGAAGATATATCCGTTTTTATATAATTCTCCAAAAACTTCTAATTGTTTTGCTTCATATTCAGGGTTTAAAGTTAGATAAGGATTATCCCAATCTCCTAAAATTCCAAGTCTTATAAATTGTTCTTTTTGAATTCCAACCCATTTTTTAGCATATTTTGTACATTTTTCTCTTATTTCTAGTGGAGACATTGATTTCATTTTTTCACCAAGTTCTTCACTTACTTTTAATTCTATTGGAAGACCGTGAGTATCCCAACCTGGTACATATGGTGCATTAAATCCTCTAGCTCTTTTATATTTTAAAATTATATCTTTTAAAACTTTGTTTAATGCGTGTCCTATATGAATATTACCATTTGCATATGGTGGTCCATCATGTAGTATAAAACTAGGTTTAGTTTCATCGATGCTTTTTTCATATATTTTTTGTTTTGTCCATTCTTTTACCATTAATGGCTCTTTGTTGGGTAAGTTAGCTTTCATTTGAAAACTAGTTTTTGGTAGATTCAGTGTTTTTCCATAATCCTTATCTTCCATTTTTTATTGCTCCTCCTTAAATATATTTAATGTTATCTTAACTTCAGTTCCTTGATTAAGAGTGGAATAGAATTTGATTACTCCCTTACAGTCTTTTATAACTCTCTCTGCTAAAGGTACTCCAAGTCCAGGAGTATCTCCTTTGTAAGTCATAAATGGTTGAGAAATATATTTTAATTGTTCCTCGTCCATTCCTATTCCATTATCTTTAATATCAATTTTTATTTTGTTAGCTATTTTATCTCTAATCACTATTATTGTGATTTTTTTATCGCTTCTATCACTTGCCATAACTGCATCATAAGCATTTTTTAGAAGTTCCATAAAAGCTCTTTTAAATCTTTCTCTATTACCAAGTACATCTTCTGTATAACTTATGAAAGATGCTATTGTAACTTTATCTTCGTTTCCATCTTCTTTTAAAATATTTCTAAATTCTCCTATCATTTCAACCATAAAATGTTCTATGTTAACAGGTTCTAATTTTTTTCTATCAGATGGATTTGAATATTGTTTCAAGATCTTATTAGAATATTTAATGTTTTTTACTTTCTCTTTAAAATCTCTTATTTCATCTTCAATCTCTTTCAAATTATCACTTTTATTTTCTTGAATTAAGGTTACAAGTTTATTTAAAGCTTCTTCCCTCGTTGTTAAAAATCTTTCAGTGATATTGTTTATTGTTCTATTTCTTTCAGTTTCTATTCTTTCAGTTTCATCAACTCTATTTTTTAATTTTGTAGTAACATTCATCATTAAGATTTTTATAAGCTCTATATCCTCTTCTGTTATCTCTTTTGATTTTGTATAATAATCAAATAACATAACTCCAGAATAATAATCTATATTATAAATCGGTACTGCCACAAAATTTTTAAGTCCTATAGTATTAAAAAGATCATTTCCTAAATTATGTTTATAACCTTTATCATTTATATAGATACTTTGTCTATTTCTAAAAGAGTTGGCTATAAAGTTTTCTTCTGAATAAGGAATTTTTATAAGTTTTACTACATCTTCAAGCTGTTTTATTTGGAAGTTAAATCCTGTTTTTCTCTCTTTTAAGATATCATTTCTAATCTCTGTTATATGAGAGTTTAGGACACACATCTCCCCAACAAAAGCATCTTTTTCTCTACTATATCTAAAGAACATTCCCCTCATAAATCCTAAATCCACTTCAGAAACAAAGGCTTTCATAATTTTTCTAACTACACTAGTTATATCTCCAGCTGTTTCAAGTTCAAGAATTAACTTTTCTATGGATTTCATTTTATTTAGGTTTTCTTTTAACTTTTTATTTCTTATTTTTAAAGTTCTTTGGTTATCTTCTAGTTTTAAAAGCATATCCTTAAGGGAATTTTCTAAAACTTTTATCTCACCAGTTCCATTAAACTCAATAACTGTATCATAATTTCCATTACTTATCTCCTCTGCTGCATTGGAAATCTCTTTTAACGGAAGTAGCATATTTTTCAAAATCTTACTAAAGAATGTTGTTGCTATTGTTACAAAAGATAATACCATAATTCCTATAAAAATAGCAATAATAATTTTCGTTCTTATAAAGTTCTCTCTTGAAATTCCTACTCCAAGATAACCTAAAATATTTTTTTTGTCCACATCTTTTAGAGTGGTTGTTACTATATAATAAGGGGTTTCGTCTACTTTAACATTTCTATAAGAATATTGATATATTCCGCCAGATTTTTCTTGTTTCTTCATCAAGAAAGTTTTTTCTCTTGGTTTTTTCTTAAAATCTCCATAAAGATAAGCTGTATTTGAAAGTATAAATATCTTATCAGAATCAGAAAGTTCTATATACTCTCTCATATATCTCAAAATATTATTATTTAATGGGATTGAAAGAACAATATATCCATTATTTTCCTCATTTTTAAATATACTATGAGGAAGAATTATTCTAGAATAAAGCTCATTTTCAAACTTTACTGTATAGTATTTTTTATCTCTTACTATCTCTTTAATCCTATCATTTGGAAGAAAACTTCTTTTATCAAAAAGTCCATTTTTCCCGCTACAACCTAGTATTCTCCCAGCTTTATCAAAAAGTCCAATCTCCACTTGATAATATTTTCTAAAATCATTTTTCATCAAATCAGATTTTAAAATCTTACTTAAGACTTCATAATCTATCTCTACTGAATCTTCATAAAGATTTTTCTTTTTTAATAAAATTTGAGTTATATCCCCTCTCATATTAAACATATAGTTCATATGAGCTTTTTCTAAAATAAAAACTTTTTCTTTGGCTGTATTTAAAAGTCTCGCTTCCATATCCTGAAAAGTTATAAAAGTAATTATAAAAGCTACAACTACTGAAGAAGAAATTATGGCAATATTAGTATAAAATATTATTTTTAAGACTATCGAATCCTTATTTATCTTCATATTTTTATCTCCTTGCCAAAACTATTTTTATCTACTTTTTCTAGTAAGTCCCACTCTTTGTCTGTCCATATCTATCTCTTTTACTTTTACCTTAACTATTTGTCCAACTGATAAAACTTCACTTGGGTCTTTTACAAATTTATCAGAAATCTCTGATATATGTAAAAGTGCGTCATTTTTTAATCCTATATCAATGAAAGCACCAAATTTTACAACGTTTCTTACTGTTCCCTCAAGCTCCATTCCCACTTGAAGATTTTCTATTTTTAATATATCTGATTTTAAAAGAGGTCTTTCAAGTTCATCTCTTGGGTCTCTTCTATCTCTTATTAAAGCTTCATATATATCTTTTACAGTTTCTTTTCCATATTCATTTTCAGTAGCAAATTTTTCATAGTTAAATGATTTTAATTTTTCTCTACTGTCAGCTAAATTTTCTTTATAATCTTTTAAAGAAATTCCATTGATATTTAAAATCTCTTCAGCTATCTTATATGATTCAGGGTGGATTATTGTATTGTCAAGTACATTTTCTCCGTCTTCTATGATTAAGAACCCTGCCATTTGTTCATAAGCTTTATTTCCTAAACCTTTAACTTTTAATAACGCTTTTCTATTTTTAAAGTTTCCGTTTTCTTTTCTATATTCTACTATATTTTTAGCTATATTTTTCTTTACACCAGACACATATTCTAGTAATGCCCAAGAAGCTGTATTTACATTAATTCCTACACTGTTAACAACTGAAGCAATTACTTCTGCTAAAGATTCAGCTAATTTTTTTTGGTCAACATCGTGTTGATACATTCCAACACCGATTGACTTTGGATCTATTTTTACAAGTTCTCCCAATGGATCTTGTATTCTTCTTGCAATAGAAATCGCTCCTCTAACTGTAACATCAAGGTCTGGAAACTCCTCATTTGCAAGTTTAGATGCTGAGTAAACAGACGCTCCAGCTTCATTTGTTATAACATATTTTGCTCTTTGATTATTTTCTTTTATAACATTTGCAACAAAACTTTCTGTTTCTCTTGAAGCAGTTCCATTTCCTATTGAAACTATATCTATATCATATTTTGATAGATAATTTAAAAGTTTTTCACGAGAGATTGCAAGTTGTTTAGGACTATCCATTCCCTCTACTAAATGGAATACATCATTTGCCACATAAAATCCATTTTTATCAACAACAGCCACTTTACAACCTGTTCTATATCCTGGGTCAAGTCCTAAGATATTTTTTTCTTTTAATGGTGGCTGAAGAAGTAAATTTTTTAAATTTTCTTTAAAAATATTTATAGCTTCTGCTTCACTTTTTTCAGTTAAAATATTTCTTACTTCTCTTTCAATTGATGGAAGTATAAGTCTGTCTAATGAATCTACAATAATAGATAGAAGGAATTCCTTTATTTCCATATTTTTAAATTCTTTTTTTAATATATTTGTTTCTATTCTAGCTCTTACTACATCATCTACTTTTAGAGAAACACTTAAAACGTCCTCTTTTTCTCCTCTGTTTAGTGCTAAAACTCTATGAGAAAGAATTGTTTTTACAGATTCGCTATATTCATAGTAATCTCCATAAACCTTCTTTTCATCAAGCTCACTAGCTTTTTTAGTATTTTTAGAGTAGATAATTCCATCTTTTAATAAAGTATTTCTTATTTCTTCTCTATAATTTGCATTTTCGGAGATTCCTTGAGCAAGTATAAGTTTTGCTCCCTCAATAGCTTCCTCTTTAGTTGGAACTTCCTCAGTTATATATTTTAAAGCTTCTTTTTCAAGACTAGCTAAATCTTTTGCTAAATATACAAATTGAGCTAATGGCTCTAAACCTTTTTCAATAGCAATATCAGCTTTTGTCTTTCTTCTTTTTTTGTAAGGAAGATATAGATCTTCTACTTCTTGAAGTTTTGTAGAATTTAATATGCTATTTTTTAACTCGTCTGTAAGTTTCCCTTGTTCATCTATTAGAGCAATTACCTCTTCTTTTCTTTTTTCAAGATTTCTAAGATAAGTTACAGCTTTTAAAATATCTCCTATTTGATTTTCATCAAGGTTTCCTGTAACCTCTTTTCTATATCTTGATATAAAAGGAACTGTTGCTCCCTCATCTAAAAGTTTTACTGTATTTTCTATTTGAGGAACTTTTATATTAAGCTCTTTACTAATAATTTCAAAAATATTTTCCATTTTTTCCTCCAAATTTATTCGTCATAAACTTTATAATTATACCATATTTTTTGCCAAATTACTATCTAATGATTTAAGAATATTTTGCACTAAAACCACACTAAAAATGTAAGATTAATAAAAAAACCACTCTGTTACGAGTGGCTAACTTTTACAAAAAATAAAATGGAGCGGGAAACGAGGTTCGAACTCGCGACATTCAGCTTGGAAGGCTGACGCTCTACCAACTGAGCTATTCCCGCAACACAATAATTCTACCAAATGTTATAAAAAATGTCAACAGATTTTTTTCTAATTTTATAAAAAATTAAGTTTTTCTTTTAAAATCAACAGTTTTTATTTTTTTATCTTGTAAACTTTTTTTAAATATTATATAATATTTTTGGAGATGAGGCTCTCCCTACACTTTGGTGTAAAACGCTTATAATTAAGATGATAGCTTCTACAGATGTTTTTTTGCATTTGTGGAAGTTTTTTATTTTTTAGGAGGATTTATGCTTTTTAGTTTTGCTTTTTTTATTTTAATAGCAATTGGACTTTCAAAACTTTTTGAAAAATTAAGACTTCCGGGGTTACTTGGAATGATTTTAACAGGAATTATCTTAGGAGAATATTCTAAAAATTATATTGTTAATATTTTAAAACTAGATTTCTTAGAACCATTTTTTATTTCTGATAAAATTCTTTCAATTTCGTCAGACTTAAGACTTTGTGCTTTAATAGTTATTCTTATAAGAGCTGGACTTGGTATAGATAGAGTTTCTTTAAAAAAGATTGGAAATGTGGCTCTTAAAATGGCTTGTATCCCTTGCCTTTTTGAAGGATTTACTATTATGATAATCACTCATCTTCTTTTGGGATTCCCTCTTCCAATCTGTGGAACTTTAGGATTTATTATTGCAGCTGTTTCTCCTGCTGTAGTAGTTCCAGAAATGCTAAGTCTAAAAGAAAAAAACTTGGGAAAAGAAAAAGAGATTCCTACTCTTATACTAGCAGGAGCATCTATTGATGATATTTTTGCAATCACTCTATTTTCATCATTTTTATCTCTTTCACTTGGAAAAAATGTAAATATTTACAAAGAATTTTTAAAAATTCCTCTAAGTATTGTTATAGGAATTGTTTTAGGTGGAGTTATTGGAATTATCTTAGTTAAATTTTTCAAAAAATATCATATCCGTGATACAAGAAAAGCGATTATTTTTCTTATGGTTGGAATTACTTTTCATCAACTTGAAAGTTTAAATATATTTCCTATTGCTAGTCTTTTAGGAATTATGACAATGGGATTTATTATATTAGAAAAATATCCTATCCTTGCAAAAAGACTTTCTACAAAATTTAATAAAATTTGGGTATTTTCAGAGATTATACTTTTTGTTTTAATTGGAGCTGCTGTTAATATTAAAGTTATATTCAGTTCTAGTTCGGTTGGAGTAATTATTGTTCTTATTGGACTTGTTGGAAGAATGTTAGGAGTAGGAGTTTCTCTTTTTGGTTCTAACTTAAATAAAAAAGAAAGACTTTTCTGTGGACTTTCATATATTCCAAAAGCCACTGTTCAAGCTGCAATATCTGGAATACCTCTAGCTATGGGAGTTCCTCACGGAGAAATTTTACTAGCTATTGGAGTTTTATCAATTGTTCTTTCTGTTCCTGTAGGTGTCATCGGTATAAGAATAGGACAAAATAAACTTTTAAAATAAATTTTAAAATTTTTCTTGACATCATTTTTTACAAGTGATACAATACAGAAAACATTTTACAAAGCAAAGGGAGGAATATTATGAAAAACTACAATTTAATAAATAAAAATAATATTACCTCTGTTGATACTTTTTATTGGTGGAGAAGCTTTTAAAAGTTTGTGATTTGTTTTAGTAAAACAGATACAAACTAATTTTGGCTTGTCTAAATAATAAAATGTATCTGTATGTAAAATTTAATTTTGTTAATTTGATGACTATCAGATACATTACTGGTAGTCATTTTTTATTATATTTTTATGGAGGACAGAAAAATGAAAGAAAAAAGAGAAAAATTTAGTAATCGGTTGGGATTTATTCTATCTTGTGTTGGAGCAGCAGTAGGATTAGGAAATATTTGGATGTTCTCTTGGAAATTAGGAACTTTTGGTGGAGGAGCATTCCTTATCCCTTACTTTATATTTATGGCATTCTTTGCTTACATCGGGCTTATATCTGAAATATCTTTCGGAAGAATGATTAAAAAAGGTGTTATGGGAGTTTCTGAACTTATGAAAGAAAAAAATATCCCATTAGCAAATTATCTTCCTTTGATATCAATAGTATCAGTATCAGGAATTTTCACATTCTATATAATTGTTTTCGGATGGATAATAAAATACTTCTTTGCTTATGTAACAATTGATATGAATGCTGTTAATTATCCAGAATATTTTGGTGCATTTGTTGGAACTTCAAGCTCTATCGGTTGGCATATACTAGCAGGTTTAATAAGTATCGGTGTTATTTCTTTAGGTGTTGTAAAAGGTATTGAAAAATTAAATAAATTTATAATGCCACTTATGTTTATTATTTTCATCGGACTTATGATAAAATCTTTAACACTACCTGGTGCAATGGAAGGAATAAAATATCTTTTAACTCCAAAATGGGAAGCTCTTGCTAATCCTCAAACTTGGATAATGGCTTTAGGTCAATCATTCTTCACAGTAGGACTTAGTGGTTCAGCTCTTTTAGTTTATGGAAGTTATCTTGGTGATGATATTGATATTCCAAATAGTGTTTTCCATACTTGTATATTAGATACTTGTGCAGCTCTTCTTGCAGGATTTGTAATTATACCAGCTGCATTTGCTTTTGGACATAACCCAGGAGCAGGACCAGGACTTTTATTTATAACTGTACCTGCAATTTTCTCTCAAATATCTGGTGGAAAAATCTTAGCTGGAATATTCTTCTTAAGTGTTATTTTTGCAGCTGTATCTTCAGCTATCAACCAATTAGAAGTACCTGTTGAAGCTTTTATGTTTAAATTTAATGTTTCAAGAAAAAAAGCTAGTATTATTATTGGTAGTATTTTAGTTTTAATCGGTATTCCATTAGATCTTAATATGGATCTTTTTGGAAAATTTGCTGATTTAATGTCAGTTATATTAATCCCACTTGGAGCTTTAATAATTTTAGCTTTCTTCTTCTTTGCAATTGATAATAAAAAAATAATTGCTGAAATTGATAAGGGAGCTTCTAAAAAAAGAGGAAAATATATAATTGGTTTTGGTAAATATTTATTTGTACCAGGAACAGCTGCTGTATTAATTTTAGGATTAATATTTGGAAGTATTGGATAAGTTGTCTTATATCATTAAAAATTACTCCATATTACAGAAAACTAATTTAGCTAAGTTCGTTTCACTAAAAACGACAAACTCACTTCGTTCAAACAGTGTCGTTTTTTAGCGTTCAACATCTCTTGCTAAATTTTGGTTTTCTTCCATAAATTACGTAATTTTTAATATATAAACTACGAGTAATTGTATTTTATTTTTTCACTTATTAAGTTAAAATTTAATCAAATTAATAATAATTATTAGATAAACTCCTTTTGCATTTTTATAATAGGAGTTTATTTTTTTATTTTTAATATTCCTTTAAGGTTTAAAATGTGATAGAATATAATGTAAAAAATATAATTTAGGAGGAATTAAAAATTATGAATATAGTTTTATTTGAACCTGAAATTCCATACAATACTGGAAATATAGGTCGTTCTTGTGTTTTAACAAACTCTACTCTTCATCTTATAAAACCACTTGGTTTTTCTCTTGATGAAAAAAATGTTAGAAGAGCTGGACTTGATTATTGGCATTTGGTAAAAATAAAAGAGTGGGACAGCTACGAAGATTTCTTAAAAGGAAACCCTGATGGAAATTTCTACTATGCAACTACAAAATGTAAAAATAGATATACTGATGTTAAATACAAAGAAAATGATTTTATAATCTTTGGACCTGAATCAAGAGGTTTACCAAAAGAAATCTTAGAAGCAAACCCTGATAAATGTATCACTATCCCTATGATAGAAATGGGACGTTCTCTAAATCTTTCTAACTCAGCTGCTATTATTTTATATGAGGCTTTAAGACAAACTGATTTTAACTTTGGAGAATAATATGATTGGTGTTATTGTAGCACTTGACAAAAACTATTTAATAGGAAAAAATAACCAGATTCCTTGGAATGTTCCAGAGGATCTAACTCTTTTTAAAGAAAAAACCACTGGAAATTTTATAATTATGGGAAGAAAAACCTTTGAAAGTATCGGTCGTCCATTACCTAACAGAGTAAATATTGTTATTAGTAACACTATGGAAAATGATTTTGATTTCCACGAGTTGACTTTTGAAGAACTTTTAAATAAAACAGTTATTTTTCACTCTATTGAAGAGGGGATTTCTTTTTGTAAAAATTTTTCTGAAAAAGATATATTTATAATTGGTGGAGCTAAAATTTATCAAGAAGTTATCTCAAAAAATATTTTTGATAAACTTTGTATCTCTCATATAGAGGGAAATTTTAAAGGGGATATTTACTTCCCAAAAATAAATTTTGAAGATTATAAAAATATTTTTGAAAAAGAATACAAAGATTTCATTTACAGAGAATACACAAAATAAAATAGACTGTTGCATTTTTAATTACTTTTTAGTAACTTTATGCAACAGTCATTTTTTTATTTTACTATTTAAGATAATAATCTAAGTTTGGAGCCACATTTATACCAGTCGAAATAGATTTTGATTTTGTTTTAGTTCTAGTTTCTGTTTTTGTCATACTTTGTCCCATATTAAAATGAGAATTACCATCAGAAAAACTTTGGCTTTTCATTGTTGTAGTTGATAAAGTATTTGCACTGATACTTTGTTTTGTATGTGTTTTATTTTTTTCAAAACTCATTTTTGAAACTAACTCTGGATTATTGTATAACATACTTGCAATAAGAGTATCTGTTATTATTGATCTACCTGCTGTATTATTTTTTTGATTATAGCTATTATTTATACTATTATAATTTTCTGATACACTGCTACAACCAATCATTGTTAACATAACAAAAAACAAAATAACTTTTATTAAATTTTTTTCTAATTTTTTCATTTTTATTCTCCTCTTCTAATTAAAAAAAGCTATAATTAAAAAATATTTAAAATTATAGCTCTCAATTTTTAAAATTTTTCTTTTTTATTTTGATTTCTTATTATTTTAGTATAACCATCTTCTTTTACAATATCATATTTTATTTTAAAAATCAATATTTTTCTTGAACATTTGAAAAAAGTACTTGCATTTTTATGAAACATATGTTATATTATATCCGTTATTATTACGTGTGTATTTTTATATGGAGGAAAATAAATATGAATTTAAAACAAATTACCATAGCAAGCTTAATTTTAAGCTCAGTATCTTTCGGAGCTTCAATAGATTTAGTACAAAACTATTCAGCTGAATATGCTGGAAATCCAGCTCAACAAGGAGCTATAAATTATGGTTCAACTGTATATTTTAACCCAGCTGGACTTTCTCAATTAGAACAAGGAACATATTTTGTTGGTGGAGTTCAAGTAGCTTTTGGAAAACAATCAATGACAAATGGAAAAGAATATGACGCAGATTTATTTTCACCAATCCCTAACTTTGCAGTTTATAAAGTTGTAGATGATGGAGCTTATTTCTGGACTTTAGGTGCTTATGCTGGTGGAGCTTCTTTAGAATATGAAGATGGTATTCCTTTACCAACTATTGGAGAAGTTATGGAAGGTAAGTTGCCTCCTTTATCAAGTGTAGACCCCAACCTTCTACCTACATTAAAAAAATTATTATCTACAAATATGAATGACGTTTTAACAGGAACTAATGTAAAAGGTTCAAATCAATATGTTCAAACTACTATTGGTAGAACTTGGAAAGTAGATGAAAAATTATCTACATCTTTTGGAGTAAAAGCTGTTTATGGAATGAGAAACTTAAAAGCTAATACATCTTTTAAAGATGGACTATCTTTACCTATTGGTAATGGTATTCCTTTAGATGGAAGTGCTTCAATAGATTCTGAAAGAACTGGTTATGGATTTGGATTTCAATTAGGGCTTAACTATAAATTCTCAGACAAATTAAATCTTGGTTTAAGATATGATAGTAGAGTAAAAATGGATTTTAAAACAGATGCTGATATAAAAGATACAACTGGTATTGAAGCCTTACAAATGGATAAAATTATTTCCAATGGATTATTAGGAATATATCCAGCTTATGCTGATGGTATAAAAACAAGAAGAGATTTACCAGCAATATTAGCTCTTGGAGCTTCATATAAAGTAACTGACAAATGGACAACATTTATTGGTGGAAACTATTATTTTAATAAAGATGCAAAAATGGACAGAATAGGAAATGATCCTGGAAGATATGATTATGATAATGGTTGGGAAATATCTGTTGGTTCAGAATACTGGATCAATGATAAATTTGCTTGGCTAGCTGGAGCTAACTACGCTGACACTGGTGCAAAGAAAACTACTTATGCTGCAACTGAATATGCTATAAATTCATTTATCATTGGAACTGGTATCAAATACAGACCAGACGAAAATACTGAATGGACAGTTGGTTATAATCACTATTTCTATGACACAACTTCTTTCAATGGTGTAGAATATGAGAAAAAAATAGCTAGTATTGGATTTAACTTTGTAAAAAAATTCTAATAAACTAATAAAATAAAATTATATTGACTGTTATAGTTATTAAAAATTTATAAAATTATTGGTATACTATAACAGTTTTTTAAATATATATTTTTTATTTTTAGATGGGGGAAATTCTTTTTTATTAGGGAAATATTTAATTTATCATTTACATTTTTATAAAAATATAGTATCATAAGATTACATCATTAATTTTTTTGGGGAGGGGAATTTATGCCAAAAAAAGTTATTTTTAGTAAAGAGATAGTTTTTAATAAAGCTTTTGAAATGTTTGAAAAACAAGGGTTAGATGTTATTACTGCTAGAAATTTAGGAAAAGAGTTAAAAGCTTCTCCTGCTCCTATATATTCTAACTATTCATCAATAGATGAGCTTAAAGAGGAGTTAATTACAGTAGCTAAAAATAGATTTATGGAATACATAAAAAGACCTTTTACTGATTTAGAATATCTTAATATCGGTATGGGAATTTGTGTTTTTGCTAGAGAAAATAAAGAACTTTTCAGATCTATTTTTTTAAGAGAACAATCTTTCACTGATATTATTAGAAGATTTAGAGATTCTGTAAAAGCTGAGATAGAAAAAGATGAAAGATTTACTGGACTTCCAGTAGAATTTAAAGATGAACTTCTTTTAGATTGTTGGATTTTTGCTCACGGATATTCTACCCTTATTGCAACTGGATTTATTAATCCAACAGATGAAGAAATCAAAGAAAGACTTATGGCTGGAGCTGGAGCTATTCTTTACAAAAGACTTGGAGAACTAAAAAAATAAAAAATTGAGGTTGAACACATTTTTGTGAACAACCTCTTTTTCATTAATTTTTCTTATTTTTTAATATATATTTTACAACTTCCATTCCAGCAATAGTTCCATCATTAACAGCTGTTGTTACCTGTCTAACCTTTTTAGCAACCATATCTCCAGCTACATAGATTCCTTCAACTTTTGTTTTCATAGTATCGTCTGTTTCAACAAATCCAGCCTTATCTAAAGTTGCAAACTCTCCTATAAGTTCAGTTAAATTTTTTGTTCCAAGATAAAGGAAAGCATACTGAGTAGGAAACTCCTTTTCCTCTCCGTCGATTAAAACTTTTGCACTTTCAAGATATTCTCCACCTTTTAACTCTTTAATCTCTGCTCCAAGATAGATTTTTACTTTTTCATTTTCTTTAAGAAGTTTTAAAGATTCTTCACTACATTTAAACTCACTATCTTTTATAAAAATATTTATCTCTTTTGAAAATCTAGTTAGGAACAATGCCTCCTCAGCTACCTCTTCCCCTTGTCCAAATAAAGAAACTATCATATTTCTTGTAAAAGCTCCATCACAAGTAGCACAGTATGAAACTCCTTTACCTAAAAATTCTTTCTCTCCTGCAAGTTTTTTTCCAGAATTTTTTCCAGCTCCAAGAGCCATAACTATTGTTCTTGCCTCGATATTATCAACATCTGTTTTAACTATTTTTGGATCAGAATATATATCAATCCCTAAAAAAGTTCCTTCCATAAATTCTACACCAAATCTTTTTGCTTGGTCCTTCATTTTAGAAAGTAACTCTTTTCCAGTTATCTCCTCAGCAAATCCTGGATAATTTTCAATAGAATGAGCCATCGCTAAACTTCCAACTCCAGATTTTTCTACAACCAAAACAGAAAGATTACTTCTTCCTGCATATATTCCAGCTGTAAGACCTGCTGGTCCTCCACCTACAACAACTAAATCATATACTTTTTTCATAATACCTCCTTAAAAACTAAATTATTCCTAAAGATGTTAAAAATATTCTCTCTTCCCCTATTGTTGTACTTTCAGTATGTCCACTATATACAACTGTTTCACTTGGAAGTTTGCAAAGTCTTCTTAAACTATTGAAAAGTTGCTCTCCACTACTTCCCGGAAAATCATATCTTCCAAAACTTCTTCTAAACATTGTATCTCCAGATATTAAAATTTTATCTTCCTCGTCAAAGAAACATTTTGAACCTACTGTATGTCCCGGAGTATCAATCACTCTGAATTTTCCAACAAAATCTCCACCTTTTATTCTTTTAAAAGGTCCGTTATAAACAAAATTTATTCCAAAAATATAGTTAGAATGGCTTAAATTAGAGTCAACTAAACACTCAGCATCTTCATCTCCTATAAAAACTTTTGCATCTGGAAATAGAGATTTTACTCTATTTAATCCACAAATATGATCTGAATGTCCGTGTGTCAAAATTATATATCTTAAGTCTAAACCTTTTTCTTCTATAAAATCCACTATTTTATCTACTCTTTCTCCCTCACAATCAAATAGATAAGCTATTTTATCATCGTCCCAAGCCAAATAACTATGTGTCATAAGTCCTGCAGGATTAGTTATAAATTTTTTAACTTCCATTATCTACCTCCATTTTTTTTATCCTTAAGAATATAATATCATTTTTTATTTAGTTTTTCAAATCATTCCTTGGACTTTTTTTATTTTACTTGATTTTATATTTCTACTGTGCTAAAATGAAGATTATAAAATAATTTAGAAAGGCAAAATGATGGGCAATAAAAATATTTTCAAAAAATTTATTTTATTTTTTATAATTATTCTAATTTGGTGTTTTGGTTCAAGTATAAATTTATGGAATCCATTTTTAATTCCACCACCAACTAAGGTTATCAATACTTTTTTTCTATTACTTTCTAATGGAAAACTTTTTCATCATCTTTTTGCTAGTTTTTTTAGAATAGTTTTAGGATTTGCTATCGCTTTTTCTTTTTCTGTTCCCTTAGCTATAATTTTTGGGATTTTCCCAAAAATTTATATATATTTTCAAGGGATTTTGGAATTTTTAAGACATACACCTCCTCTATCTCTTATGCCACTTATAATTTTATGGTTTGGAATAGGTGAAACTTCAAAGGTTATAATTATAATCCTTGCATCTTTCTTTCCACTTTTTCTTAATACTCTTAAGGGACTAAGCTCTTGTGATAAGAAACTTATAGAGGTGGGGCAAGTTTTTGGATTTAATAAATGGCAGATTTTTAAAAAAATTATTATTCCAAATGCTATACCGGATATTTTACTTGGAATAAAACTTGCAGTTGGTTATTCTTGGAGAGCTATAATTGGAGCTGAGATGATAGCTGCTTCATCAGGTTTAGGTTATCTTATACTTGACGGACAGATTCTTTCAAGAATAGATATTGTTATTATTGGAATTTTATCAATTGGAATTTTTGGAACTTTAACAGATGGTATTTTAGAAAAAATAATAAATAATTTTCTAAAAAAGAGAGGAGTTGGATTTAATGGGTAAATTTGTCCTAAAAAATTTAGAAAAAACCTTTGAAAATCTTGATGATAATAACACTCTTTTTAAAAATATAAATCTTGAGATTTTAGATAATAAAATAACTGTCATACTTGGTAAAAGCGGTTGTGGTAAAACTACTCTTCTTAGGATTATAGCTGGACTTGAAAAAATATCTTCTGGAGAGATAAAATATTTTGATGATACAGACAAAGAAATTAAAGATTTTAAAATAGGATTTGTATTTCAAGAAAGTCGTCTTATGCCGTGGCTCACTGTTTCTGAAAATATAAAAATCTACGACTTAGAAAATAAGATTACTTCTTCGGAAATAGATAATCTTTTAGATTTAGTTTCTCTTAAAAATTGTAAAAATTTTTTACCTAGTGCTTTATCTGGAGGAATGAGCAATCGTGTGGCTATACTTCGTGCTTTGGCTTACAAACCTGATATTTTATTGATGGACGAGCCTTTTTCAGCCCTTGATTATTTTACAAGAAAAAATCTTCAACAAACCCTTATAAATATTTTTAAAAGCACAAAAAAAGGAATAATTTTTGTAACCCACGATATTGATGAGGCGATAACTTTAGCTGATAGGATTATTGTTATCTCTGACAAAAAATTTACAACTTTTGATATATCAAATCCTCAACCTAAGGATATTGATAAAATTGAATACTTAAATTTAAAAAAAGAAATTAAAAATTTATTAAAATAATTGAAAGGAGGTTGGCTGTTACAATTTTTAATATTGTAACAACCCAAAATCTATGAAAAAATTTATTACTGTTTTACTTGTTGTTTTGGGAGTTTTCACTGGTTGCTCTAAAGAGAAAAAAGAGGAATTTC
Source organism: Fusobacterium perfoetens (assembly GCF_021531475.1). Lineage (NCBI taxonomy): Bacteria > Fusobacteriati > Fusobacteriota > Fusobacteriia > Fusobacteriales > Fusobacteriaceae > Fusobacterium > Fusobacterium perfoetens. The sequence continues at coordinate 72,175 of NZ_JADYTX010000005.1, forward strand.
CAAAAGTTTTAAATCTTACTTATGTTAAAGCACCTCTTAACATTCCATCTATTCTTGGAAGAAATGACAAGATTTTTGAAAATGAGTTTGCTAAAGAGGGAACTGAGGTTAAATTTTACGAGCTTACTACAGGACCTGAACAAATTCAAGCTCTTGCATCTGGACAAATGGATTTTCTTTATGCTCTAAGTGCTCCATCAGCTCTTATTGGTGCGTCAAATGGAGTTAATTTAAAACTAACTGGAGTTTATACTAGAGCTCCAAAAGTATTTATGATTTTAACAAAAGATGAAAATATAAAAAGTCCAAAAGACTTTGTAGGTAAAAAAATAGTTGGACCAAAGGGAACTATACTTCATCAACTTTTAGTTACTTATCTTAATACAGAAAATGTAAGTGTAGATGATACTGAATTTGTAAATATGGGACTTCCTGGAGCTATGTCAGCTCTTTTAAATGGCAGTGCCGATATTGCTTTACTTGCTGGACCAGTGGCTTTAAATACTATTAAATCTGGTGCAAAGGTAGTTACTACTGGAGAAGGACTTGTACAAGGGTTAGTTGTTACAGCTGTAAGAGGGGATTTCTTAGAAAAATATCCTAAAGCTGTTGAAAAATTTAAAACTATCAATGATAATATAGTAAAAACAATCTATAATGATTTTGATAGTATTGTTGATAAAGTTGCAAAAGAGGTTGAAAATACTCCTGAAGAAGTTAGAACTATGTTCCCTTTTTATGATTTTAATCCTGAGATAACAGAAAATGATATCAAAGATTTAAAAGCTACTCAAGAATTTTTAATCGCTAACGGACTTCAAGAAAAACCAATCGATATTGAAAGCATTATTCTAAAATAACAAAAAATATAAAGAAGGGCTGTCTGAAATTTTTTATTTTCCAAACAGCCCTTCTATATTATTTCCTCGATCGTGATACATCTTCTCCTTTTAGATAACTAAGTATCTACTTTATTTATATATAAATTCTTCAGCATATCTACCACGAATTCTCATCACTAGCATTTTCTTTCCTCTAAAATCAACCCTAAATAACTTTTATTATTTTAGTTATTTACACTTTTTTAATAACACCAGAGACTTATCTTAAAATATTTTCTTCCACTACTATTAATAACGAAAATAAGATATACACTCCCTAGAGTCCTACCGAATATTAGCCATACTTTAATAACACTTCCAAAAATATTATATGATAGTTACACCTTTTTCTTTGTCCTCTGAAACTATAATTTACTTTTAATTAAATTATAATTTCCTTGCATCTCTTCCCATTGGTATCACCTCTTTCTATTTTTTATAATCTATTTATATTTTATAAATTTTTTATAAAACCTTATTTATTAGTGTCCTCTGAAAATTATCTAAAAAATATACTTTTTATTATAATTTTCTATCTCCTTGTCCCATCGGAATCACCTCGTTTATCTTTTTGACTACTAATTTATACCTCATAAAATTTAATTTGTCAATAGTTTTTTTAAAAATTATTTAAAAAATATATTAAATTTTTCTTTTAATTTTTATAAACTTTCTAATTA
>NZ_JADYTX010000006.1 GCF_021531475.1 Fusobacterium perfoetens
CTCCTATGATATTAATTTTATCATAGAAAGCTATTAAAAGTTAGTATTATTTAATTTACAGAATCTTTTTCACAGGCTCAAATATATGATTAAAAATTGAAATTACAAGAGCCTCTTTTTTATTTAAACATCTTTATCAAAATTTTTATCTTACCTTTTTTATTTTCTCCGACTATATTTTCAAAAATAAATTTCCCAACTTTTCTTATTGTTATTATATCTTTTTCCTTTAATTCTAAAGACTTGGATTTTTGGATATTATAATTTACCATTACAAATCCCTCATCTATAAGAGAAACTGATTTTTGACGTGAATTATTTGTGATTTCTCCAACAACACTATCAAGTCTTATTGAGGGAACTGTTATCAAAAGCTCTTTAAATTCACTTTGAGGCACTTCATCTTTTGAGATTTCAGAGATTTTTACTGGAATATTTGAAACTTTTTCTAAGTTTTCGATAATTTCAAATTTTTCTTTTAATATTACACCGTAGGCGATATTTTCTTTTACAATCAAGTCCCCTAAAATCTCTCTTTTTATTCCAAGGCTCATTATTGTTCCTAAAAAATCTTTATGCTCTAACTCTTTAAAACGATTGGTTCCATCTATCTTAAAAAATGTAAGTTGAAATTCTGGCATCTCTCCTTGAAAATCTTTTGGAAAAATTATTATATTTTTTTTCTCGCTGTTTTCTGTCAATCCACACATTAAAAACTTCATTCCATTAATATTTATTTTTTCCAATATATTCCAGATATTTGGTGGATAAAACATATCAGTTTCAATAAAATAATCTATATTTTGAGCTAACTCAATATCTTCCCATAATTTTACTATAATTTGTTCATCATCATTTTTAAAAAGATTTAAAAAACCTTTTTTATCCATTTTACTCTCCTTTAATTATATTTTTCATTCTCTATTATACCATAATTTTGTTTAAATTTATCTTTTCTAAAACTCTTAATTATGGTATTATATATTATACATTTAAAATAATTTTTGTTATATGATTGGTGTATTTTCAATCAAATATTTCGAGGTGAGAGAATGAAAAAATTATTCTTATTTCTTTTTTTAACTATGGGATTAAATCTACTTGCTTATGATTTTCCTTTAAAAGACCCATATATTGCAACTGTTTTTGGTTCATCTACTCTTATGGCAAAAGGTATTCAAGAAAAAATTCCTCTTAAATATTATACAACAGATTTTGTTGATACAAGAGAAATTCCAGCTAATCTTGAATATCAAGATGATTATAAATTTACTATGGCTCTACAGGATAAAAAAGCACCACTTGTATTTATTCTTTCTGGTACTGGTTCAAGTGCATCTTCTTTAAAAACTCAGTACTTCCAAAGAATATTTTATTCAGCTGGTTATCACGTTGTAGGAATTTCTTCAATAATGAATGCAAACTCTTTAGTTTCTCTTTCATTTGAAAAAATCCCTGGAAATCTTATAAACGACGGAATGGATTTGTATAGAGCTTTAGAAAAAATAAAACCATTTGTAGAAAGCAAAGTGGCTGTTGAAAATTATAATATTATGGGATACAGTCTTGGAGGAACTCACTCAGCTGTAGTTTCTTTCTTAGACAGCAAAGAAAAAGTTTTTGATTTTAAAAATGTATTTATGGTAAATCCTGCTGTTAATCTTTTTGACTCAGCAAGTCTTTTAGATAATATGTTTGATAAATCTGTTAATTACAATGTGGATAATTTCTTTATAAAAATAAATGAGATTTTAACTGCTCTATCATATTCACAAGGAACTTCTGTTGATAATTTTACAAAAAATCCTGCTAAAATTTTAAAGGATCTGAAAATATCTGAAAATGAATTAAAAATGGGAATTGGTCTTGTATTTAGATTAAATGCCATTGATGTAAACTTCTTAACAGATTACTCAAATCAAATGAAAAATTATTCTGACTATAAAATAGATAAATATGAAAATATGGGAAAATATTTTGAACGTGTTAATTTCGCAACTTTTGGTGATTATATTGAGAAAATCGCTCTTCCATATTATCAAGAAAGATACAATAAAAATATGACTGTTAAAGATGTGGCAAAATTCTCTGATTTAAAAATTATAGACAACTACCTAAAAAATGCTAAAAATATAAAAGTTGTTACAAATAAAGATGAAATTATTTTAACAAAAGCTCATCTTAATTATTTAAAGAAAACTTTTGGAGATAGATTATACATCTATCCATATGGTGGACATTGTGGAAATATGTTCTATCAAGAAAATATCGATTATATGCTAAATGCTATGAAGGAGGGAAGATAATTATGAAAAAATTTAAAATGCTTTCTTTGATTTTTATCTCCTCTCTTTTGATTGGTTGTAGCAACACTTCAGAAAAATCTGCTGAAATAGATAAAAATTTTGTAGAAACAACTGTGCAAGAGGATAAAGATATACTTTTTGGAAAATCTGATTATTTTAGTCCAATAAACAGAAGAGTTTATGCTTTTAACTCCTTTGCAGATAGAGTTGTACTAGCTCCAACTTTAAGAACATATGATTATTATACTCCTGATTTTGTTCAAGATAGAATTAAAAATTTCTTTTCAAACTTTGGAGATATAAAAACAGCTGGAAATTTATTACTTCAATTTAGAATCCCAGAAACTTTAGAAACTATTTTTAGATTTGGAATAAACTCATCAATCGGACTTCTTGGAACTTTTGATGTGGCATCTAAAATGGGATTTCCAAAATATAGAGAGTCTTTAGGAAATACTTTTGCTTATTATGGTGTTCCTTCTGGTCCTTATATTGTAGCTCCTCTTTTAGGTCCTAGCAATTTTAGAGATTTAGTTGGACTTGGTGTGGAAAGCTATGGATTATCAGAACTTGATCCATATGACGATATTCATATTGATGTTGGTTCTATCTGGTTTACATCACTTTTTGGACTTCAAACTAAAAAAAATGCAGGAATATATTTTGGAGAGACAGATTTTATATTTGAGTATGAATATATGCAATATTTATCAAAAAAATTAACAGAATATAACTTAAATAAAGCTAAAAATACAAGAAAAAATATTCTATAAAATTTAGAAAGGAAAAAAATGGAAATATCAATACTTGGTAGTGGTAGTGGAGGAAACTCTACTTTTATAAATATCGATGGTATAAAAATTTTAGTTGATGCTGGTTTTAGCGGAAAAAAACTAGAAGAAAAACTTAATAATATTGGAGAATCTTTAGAAAATATAAAAGGGATTCTTATAACTCACGAACATACAGACCATATTCAAGGGGCTGGGATTGTATCTAGAAAATATAATATCCCTCTTTATATTACAAAAGAAAGTTTTTTTGCTGGTCAAAAAAAACTTGGAAAGATCTCTGAAGAAAATTTAAAATTTATTGATACTTTTGAATTTTTTATAAACGATAAAATAAAAGTTCAACCTTTTGATGTTATGCACGACGCTGAAAGAACTGTGGGATTTAGAATTGAGGAGATCTCTTCTAAAAAAGTTTTGGGAATATCAACTGACATAGGATATGTTGACAATAGAGTAAGAGAATTTTTTAGAGGGGTCAACATTATGATAATCGAATCAAACTATGATTATCAAATGCTTATGGAGTGTAACTACCCTTGGGATTTGAAAGACCGTGTAAAAAGTAGAAATGGACATCTTTCTAATAATGATGCTGCAAAATTTGTTTGTGAAAATTATTCGTCTAATCTAAAAAAAGTATACTTGGCACATATTAGCAAAGATAGTAATAATTTTAATATCGTTTCAAATACTATTATCAGTGAAATGAATAGAAGAAATATCTCTATACCTATTGAAATCACAACTCAAGATACTGTTACTAAGTTGTACAAACTATAAATGAGGTGATATTATGGAAAAGAAAGAACTATGGGAAGAACTTTCCTTTGAGATAAATAATATTCCAAAAATAAAAGAGAGCTTTGAAGATGATGATGAAAAGGCTATTCTTGGAAGTGGAAATAAATCTGCAAATCTTTTATTCATTGGAGATGAAAGCGACCTTTACGAAACAGAAGATTTAAAAGTTATGGTAGGTTCTAGTGGAGAATTCCTAATAAAACTTTGTGATATGGCTGGATTTATCCCAGAGGATTATTATATAACTACTCTTACAAAATGCCAATTAAAATATAAAGACCTTTTTGAAGAGGAACAAAATTATTTAAGAGAGCTTTTAGATATGCAAATAGCTATTACAGAACCAAAAATCATCGTTACTTTTGGACAATATTCTGCTGAAGCTTTACTTGGCAGAGAGATTAATTTTGGAAAAGAGAGAGGAAAATTTATCGATTGGAAAGGTGGAATAAAAGTCCTTATTACTTACGATGTTAGATTTGTAAAAGAGGCTCGTGAAAATACAGGAAGAAATTCTACTGTTGCTATTGATTTTTGGAAAGATCTACTTTTAGCTAAAAAAGAACTCGAAAAATTAAACTCTCCTCAAGAGGAAAACGGAAATGAATAACCAAGAGATCAAAAAAAATCTAAGAAAAAAAATTAGAAAAATTCGCGAATCTCTTTCTTTTGAAGAAAAAGAAAATCTAAGTGATATGATTATAAAAAAATTTTTAGAAGATGATGTTTTAAAAAATTCTAAAACTATTATGAGTTATATGTCTTTTAAAAACGAGGTTGAAACCACTAAACTTCACGAATATCTTTTAAGCCTTGGAAAAACTATTCTTTTACCTAAAATGGTAGGAGATAATATAATCCCTATAAAAATTTCTAAAGAGTTTTCCTGTGGAAATTTTGGAGTAGTAGAGCCAATAGGAGATGAGTTTTTAAGAGATATTGATCTGGTTATCGTTCCTGGAGTTGTTTTTAATAAAAAAGGGGATAGGATTGGTTTTGGAAAAGGATTTTATGATAGGTTTTTATCTTGTGAAAAATATAAAAACTCTTATAAAATATCTCTTGCTTATGATTTTCAATTAGATGATAGTTTTTCAGGTGAAGAGTTTGATATAAAAATTGATAAACTTATTACAGAAAAAGAGATTTTAACTTTTTAAATTTTTATAAATAATAAAGTATTCTACGAAATATTGAAAATTTTTAATTAATGTGATAAAATATTTAAGATAATTTTATATACTTAGGAGGATGTAATGTCAGGACATAGTAAATGGAATAACATTCAACACAGAAAAGGAGCTCAAGATAAAAAAAGAGCTAGCTTATTTACAAAATTAGGAAAAGAGTTAACAATCGCAGCTAAAGAAGGTGGAGGAGATCCTAACTTCAACCCAAGACTTAGACTTGCTATTGATAAAGCTAAAGCAGGAAATATGCCTAAAGACATATTAGAAAGAGCTATAAAAAAAGGAACTGGAGAATTAGAAGGTGTAGACTACATCGAAATGAGATATGAAGGATATGGACCAGCTGGAACTGCTTTCATCGTTGAAGTTGTTACTGATAATAAAAACAGATCTGCTTCTGAAGTAAGAACTGCTTTCTCTAGAAAAGGTGGAAACCTTGGAGCTGACGGAGCTGTTTCTTGGATGTTCAACAAAAAAGGAGAAATAATCATCTCTGCTGAAAATGTTGCTGATTCTGAAGAATTTATGATGGTAGCATTAGAAGCTGGAGCTGAAGATATAGTTGAAGAAGATGGAGAATTCCAAGTTTTAACTGACCCTGCTGATTTCCAAACTGTTCTTCAAACTTTAACTGATGCTGGATATAAATACGAAGAAGCTGAAATCACAATGTTACCAGAAAACAAAGTTGCTATCACTGATCTTGATACAGCTAAAAAAGTTATGGTACTTTATGATGCTCTTGATGACTTAGATGATGTTCAAGAAGTTTTCTCTAACTTTGATATTCCAGATGAAATAATGGAACAATTAAACTAATTTAGTTTTTATACACCTATGGGTTTTTTAAGCTCTAGGTGTATTTTTTTATTCTTTTTTTAACCATTTAATTCTTTATTAAAATAAAAAAGACTGTTGCACTTAATCCTACAACAGTCGATTTTTTTATATATTTATTAAAAGCTCAACTAAAGATGCTACTACTATACCAAGTATTACAAATAGTGTCTTACTTCTATAATTTACCAAGAAATAATTTATTATTTTAGTGAATATCAATATTCCAAGTCCTACTCCCACAGTAAAATAAGCAAGAGGTATTATATCAACTCTACCTATATAATTTATAACATTTTCGTGTTCTCCTAGTGCCAAAAGAAGTAACGATCCAGAAATTCCTGGTATTATCATCGCTCCGCCAGCTAAAGCACCACATAGACAAAGTTTTAATCCATAAGCAGTAGTAAAAATCTCTTGTCTTTCAAAAGAGTTTCCAGAAAATTTATGAGTAATCATAAAGAAACCTATTACAAACATCAATCCAAATGCAAAAGCAAGAATATTTTTAACATTTGCAAAACTTTCCCCTTTTATAATAACAGGTATTGAAGGAAGTACTAAGATGATAAAAGCTCCTTTTGTATATATTGGATAATTTTCATATAAGTAACCTATTATATTAGCAAAAAATAAAATTCCAACTCCACAACCTATCACTAGAGGTAATAAAAATTTAATATACTCTATCTTTTTTTCTTTTGGGGCTTGCAAAAAATTTGCTATACACTCAACTAATTTATCATATATTCCAAATAGAACAGCCATTGTTCCACCTGAAACACCAGGAATAACATTGGCAATTCCAATTCCAATTCCCTTTAAAAAATTCATTAAAAACATTTTTTCTCCTTTTAGTCACCAAGTTTTTTTACAAAAAAATCTGGCAGACTATTTTCTATTTTTATATTATATTTTGGTATCTCGCAATAAAAAGAGTTTAGATACAGTGTATTTTCTCCATCTTTTTTCCCATAACGAGTGTCTCCAACTATTGGATTTCCTATATTTGAAAGTTGAACTCTCAGTTGATGTGTTCTTCCTGTTAAAAGTTCCCCTTCTAAAAGAGTATATTTTTCATATCTTTTTATAACTTTAAAATGAGTTATTGCAATTTTTCCCTCTTCATCATTAGCATTAGTTACAATTACTTTATCTTCTATTTTTTTTAGATAATTTTCAATAATAAATATATTTTTTTGAATATTGCCATGAACTAAAATATAATATTTTTTTCTTATATTATTTTCTCTTAACTCTTCAGCTAAAACTCTTGTGGAAATTTTATTCTTAGCACCGATTACTAAACCAGAAGTTTTTTTATCTATTCTATTGATAAAGTTAAAATCATCTGTTTCGTAGTAAGATTTAAACATTTCTGAAATTCCATATTCAAATCCACTACCTTTGTGCATAACAATATCTTTATCTTTATTAAAAATTATCAAATCATCATTTTCAAAAACTATATTTTTAGATAAAAACTCTCTATCCTCTTGAGATAACTTTATAAAATCTTTTTTCTCTTCCATCTCTTCTAGATTTCCAATTCCTATAAAGATTTTATCTCCCTCTACAAGACGATAATTTTCTTTCTTTTTTTTATTATTTACTTTTATTTTTCCGATTCTCAAAGCTTTAAATATCTCTGTAAGTGGTGTATCTTTTAGTTTTTTTCTAAGATATCTATCAAGCCTTACACCCTCATTATCTTTTTCTATTATATATTTCATAATTATCTTCCAGTGTGACCGAATCCACCTTCTCCTCTTTCTGTAGCTGATAACTCTCCCTCTACTAAATCCATTTGATATACTTTTCCAAGTACAAGTTGAGCTATTCTTTCACCAGGGTTTATAACAAAATCTTCTTTGCTTAGATTTATCATTATAACTCCGATTTCTCCTCTATAATCGCTGTCTATTGTTCCAGGAGTATTTGCCATAGAAATTCCGTGTTTTAAAGCTAGTCCACTTCTTGGTCTAACTTGCACTTCATATCCCATTGGTATTTCCATTTTTATTCCTGTTGGAACTAAAACTCTTTCTAAACTTCCTAAAGTGATTGGCTCTTTTATATTTGCTCTTACGTCCATTCCAGCTGACCCTTCTGTCATATACATTGGTTTTTGTACTCCATCAGCTAATGTTATTTTTACTGTTACTTTTTCCATTAGTTTAAATCTCCTTCTTCTATATTTCCAAGAACTGTTAAAGAATAATATTTTTCATCGAATACTTCTTTTGCAACTTCTTTTATATCCTCTACAGTTATTTTTTCAATCTCTTTTAATACATCATCTAAATCTTTAACTTCTTTGTAGAATAGATAAGAATTTGCCATTCTAGTCATTCTACCTTTACTGCTTTCAAGACCAAAAGTTACAGCACTTAAAAATTGATTTTTAGTTTTTTGTAACTCTTTTTCACTTATTCCATTATTTTTTATATCTTGAAACTCTTCTCTTATTAATCTTACAACCTCTTTATAGTCTTTAAGAGTAGTTCCAGCATATATAGTTATTATTCCTCCCTCTTCAAAAGATGAAGTATAACTATATACTGAATAAGCAAGACCTCTGTCCTCTCTTATTTTTTGGAAAAGTCTTGAACTCATATTTCCACCAAGAGTATTGGCTAAGATTGCCACTTCATATCTTTTTGGGTCAGTAGCAGATTTTCCAATAGTATTAAAGCAAAGATGTACTTGATTACTATCTTTTTTAATAATAGTTTTTGGAGTTTTTATCTCCATCTTTCCATTATATTCTCTTTTTCTTTCTATTTTTTCTATAGTTCCAAATCCACTATTTAACTTTTCAAATACATCTTCTTCATCAAAGTTTCCAGCTATAGAGATTACCATATTTTCTGGGCTATATTGTTCTTTTACATAGTTAATTATCTTTTCTCTTGTAAGTTCTCCTACACTTTTTACACTTCCAAGAATAATATTACTTTGTGGTCCAGAGATTACAAGACTTCCATTTTTATCATGAATAATTTCTTCAGGAATATCTTCATACATATTTATCTCTTCAATAACTACACCTTTTTCTCTTTCGATATTTTCTTCCAAGAAATTAGAATTTAGAAACATATCTGTTAAAACATCAATTCCTATTTGAATTCTATTGGATAACATTTGTACATAATATGTAGTTACTTCTTTTCCAGTATAAGCGTTAATTATTCCACCAACATTATCTATCTCTTCTGATATTTCTTTAGCTGTTCTATTTTTAGTCCCCTTAAACATCATATGCTCTATAAAATGAGAAATTCCCTCTTCTCCAGGAAGTTCATTTTTAGCTCCAGTTTTTACAAAAACACCTAAAGAGGCACTACTTATCCCTTGAATTTTATCCATAAGAACAGGTATTCCATTATCAAGAGTTCTTTTTTTTATATTATCTGACATACTTCCTCCTAATACTCAGCCTTTCTTACAAAATATATTCCTATCAATAAAAATATTATATTTGGTATCCAACCACAGACAAAAGGATTTAAATATCCATTTTTTCCATAAGCTTCAAATGAGGCTTGAACTATATAATATCCATATCCTAAAAATACACTTATTATTACATTAATAGCTGAAGAATTTCTTACATATCTACTTCCAAGTGAAAGTCCCAAAAATACTATTATAAAACTTGCAAATGGAAATGAATATCTTCCTGCTATCTCTGATAATCCATCTCTTGTATCAATTCCAGTATTTTTTAAATTTACAAGTTCATGTCTAAGTTCTCTGTTAGTTAATATTCTAGCATCTACAAGACGTGTTACAAATTTTTCTGGTTCTTCATCATACTCATCAGATGTGTAAGTTTTTAAATTCTCCTGAGTTTTAGAATCTATATTACTTATCTTTACATTTTTTAAAACCCATCTATTTGTTTTTCTATCAAATGACGCTTTATCAGCAAATAAAACTCTGTCTATTTTTTCAAAATCATCACTCATCTCAACTACTTGTACACCTTTAGCCTCTCCAGCAGGTACATTTAAGTAATCAAACATATAAAGATTATTATGCTCGTCTCTTATAAATCCATTTCTTTTTTCTGTTGGAAGAAGAGTTGAAATTGCATCTCCTCTTAATTCTCTTTGCATTCTTTCTCCGATTGGATAAAGATATCCGTTTATTACAAAAACAAAAATAGAAATTATAAAAGCAATTATAAGTGGAAAACGGATAATTCTCCTAAAACTAATCCCAGCAGTTTTTAAAGATATTATTTCAAGATTACTTGCCATCTTACTTATAAACATCAAAGCTCCCAAAAGTACAGCAAGAGGAGTAACATTCATTATAACTTTTGGCAACATACAAAGAATATATAAAACTCCCTCATTTGGAGTAAGTCTTCCCTCTCCTACATATCTAAATACTTTGAAAAGTTGGCTTAGTACAAATATATTTACAAAAGCTATAAGAGATATGAAAAAAGATTTTATAAAACTTTTACTTATATAAATATCTAATTTTTTCATTGCCATTATACCAACCTTACCTTTCTTGAATACATTATAAATGTATAGATATAAAGAAGAATATTTGGTGTCCATACTCCAACTACTGGGCTTACAATTCCTCTATAAGATAATACCATTCCAATATTTAAAAGAACTATATATAAAAATATTACTACTATTCCTATACCAAAATTTATTCCTTTTCCAGCTCTTGAATTTCCTATTGAAAGTAAAACTCCTAAAATTGCAAGGGCAATTGTTGACATAGGAACAGCTATTTTTCTATTTATCTCTACTATATATGGAAGTATCTCCAACTTATCTCTTGTCTTAATCTCATTTATAAGTTGAGCTATATTCATTCCCTCTATTTCTTTGACTTTTACTCTTATATCTTTAAAATATGATGTGAATGGAACTCTTTTCTTTTCAAAATTTCCAGTTACAACTAAATCTCCTTTATCATCATATCTATAGAAATCAGCATCTTTCATCAAAAGTGCCGCATCTTCCCAGTTGGCAGTTTTTCCAAGAACTAAAGTTGGATATTTGCTATTTTCTTCCTCTACCATAACAAGAACATTTTCTGCATCCTTAGTTCTTTTATTAACTGAGTCTATATATATTTTATAATTTGATACACCATCTATCAAAACTTTATCCTTTAGTTGAAAAACTGGATTTTCATATACCATTTTATAAGAAAGCTGTTGAAGTTTTATATATGATCTTGGAACTAAACTTTCTTGTAAGAAAAATATAAATAAAGTTGCTAAAACTCCTATACTTATTACAGGTTTTAAAATTTGATTTAGTGAAACTCCCATAGAATTTAGAGCTGTTATCTCACTATTTTTAGCAAAATTTCCAAAAGTTATCATTATCCCCAAAAATATTCCCATTGGAATAGTTTGAGAAAGTATCATCGGCAAGTAAAAAGATATCATTCTAATTACATCTATTATTGAAAGACCTCTTACAAGTATACTTTCCATCATTGATACTATTATCTCTATTAAGAAAATGAAAGTAAACAAAACGATACCAAAAGCTATTGATAATTTTGATTCTTTCAATATATAGTCATTTATTATCTTCATCTATTTACTCCCCCACATTCCATCTAACTTATTCATATATTTTTCCACAGTTTTTTCATTTTTTATCTCTTGAATTTTAGATTTTAAATTTTTAGGAATATAAAAATCTACATTATCTGTTACCTTTAAAAAATATTCATTAAATATACTATCTTTTCCTATTTTTCTAATAGGCTCTATTTTTTCTTGTGCTACATTATAAAAAGTAAACATTATAGCACAGATAAGAAGTCCTTTTGCAAGACTTACAAATCCACCTAATAATCTAAATATCATAGATGTATTTTGACTTTTTAAGAATAGATTTAAAAGATGTAATATTATAGCAATTACCATAAATACTACTAAAAATGTTATAGCATAAATATATGTTTCATCTTGTCTTTTTAATAACTCCTCTGTAAATTTACAGAAAAAAGGAGTTAATTTGTGTGTAATGTATAGATTTATCAAAATTCCAAAAGTCGAAATAAATTCTACAACAAATCCATTACTTATTCCACTTAATACAGAGATTCCCAAAATAATAAGAGTTATTATATCAAGATACATAACTTACCTCCTTTATACTATTTTTACCCATAAAGCCTTTAAATATAGTGTTTCTGGTACGTGTAATATCCAAGGATGATCTGCTGGTTGATAGTTTATCCCAATAACTTGCAACATTTTTCCATTATTTGATGCAGCCATTCTTGTTACTTCCAAAAGATCTTGTAAACTTATATGATAAGCACAAGTGATAACCCCTAAGATTCCCCCTTTATCCATTAATTTGAAACTACTGTTACATAATTCATAAAAGAAATCTCTTCCTCTTTTTATATCTATTTTTTTCTTAATAAGTGATGGTGGATCAAGAGTTATTACATCATATTTTTCTCCTCTTGTAATAAGAGTTTTTAAAAGCATAAATGCGTCACCCTCTAAAGTTTCAAAAGAGTTTGTAAATCCATTAAGCTCATAGTTTTTATGACAAAGTTCTAGTGCATGTGGCTCTTTATCTATTGCTACTACTTTTTCACAATTTTCTTTTAAGGCAGCCATAGAAAATCCACCACTACTTGAAAATACATCTAAAAATCTTGTTTTTTCATTAAGAAATGGTCTTATAAATTTTCTTGAATCTCTTTGGTCTAAGAAAAATCCAGTTTTTTGTCCATTTACTATATCGATTGTATATTTTAAACCATTGTCTTCCATAACGATTTCTGCTGGTATTTCTCCATAGATTACTCCAGTTTTTTCCTCTACACCTTCGTGAACTCTATTTTCAACATCACTTCTTTCATAGATTCCTTTTGGTTTCATATATTTTTTTACAGCATTTATTATTGTTTGTCTAAATGTTTCAACACCTGAATTTCTAAATTGAATAGAGATATATTTTTCAAATTTATCTATTACAAGACCTGGTATTCCGTCAGCCTCTGAGAAAAATACTCTTGCACAGTTAGTTTCATCTTTTAAAAAATCTCTTTTATCATAAGCCTCTTTTATTTTTCTATAAATAAAATCTTTATCTATTGGTTCATCTTGAGTAGTTAATACACGAACAAAAGCTGATGTTCCTTCTGTTACATAACCTCTTCCAACAAACATCATATCTTCTCTTACGACATCTACTACATCTCCATTTTTTATCTCTCCAATTGTATATTTTATCTCATCTTTAAATACATTTGGATAAAAATTTCTTATTTTCTTTTCTTTATCTTTCATTAATACAACTTGTGCCATTCTTACTCCTCTATATATACTCTTTTTACTCTAGGGTTTATCCCTGTTATTATTTCATAAGTAGATGAACCTATAAGTTTTGCCTTTTCAACTAAGTCATCACCATAAAGTATAACTTCATCTCCTATTTTTACACTATCCACCATATCTTCTGGTATTTTTACCATAAGCATATCCATACAAACTTTTCCTACAACTAGACACTGTCTTCCTTGAATATTTACAGTGATTTTATTTAAAGCTCCCCTTTTAAATCCGTCAGCATATCCAGCAGCAATCGTAGCCACCACTTCACCTTTTTTTAAAGTACAAGCTCTACCATAAGATATATCCATATCCTCTATAAGAGTTTTTATAAAAAGTATCTTACTTTTAAATGAGATAACTGGTTTAAATCCCTCTATCCAATTTTCTCCACAGATACCATACATCACAATACCAACTCTTACATAGTTTCCGTTGTCCATACCTGAATAACTTAAAATACCACCACTATTTAATATATGTCTATATTTTATTGTGTCTATTTCGCTAAAATTATTAAATTTTTTAATTTGATTGATTGTATAAACTCTATTTTCTTCACTATCTTCATCTGCCACAGATAAATGAGTATATACTCCAATTATATTTTTTAGATTATTTTTTTTTACATATTTTTTTACTTTTTCAACTTCTTCAAAGTTAAAACCTATTCTACCCATTCCTGTTTCAATAGCTAAATGACATTTTACTTGAATATTATTTATATTTATATATTCTAATTGATCAAAACGAGATAATGCCACTTGTAAATTATATTTTTCTGCATCTTTTAGCTCATCATCAAAAACTCCACCAAGTATCAAGATTTTTTCTTTTATTCCAGCCTCTCTAAGTTCAATTCCTTCTGAAAGAGTGGCCACTGCAAAAAAATCTACTCCACATTTTATCAACTCTTTTGTTATTTCAACTGAACCTAGTCCATAAGAATTGGCTTTTACTATACCAATTATCTTTCTATCCCCTATTTTCTCATAAATTTTTCCTATGTTATACTTAAGATTTTTAGTATTTACTTCCAACCAAGTTCTCATTCTTCACTCCTAATTTATTGATGGAACTGTTATAAAATAATCTTTTTAAAATTAAAAAATTTAATAATTTAGAGATAATAGGAGCTGTTATAAAAATATAACAGCACCTAATTATAATTTTAATTCATAACAGTAAATTTTATTACTATACTAATATTTTTTCTTTATGCTCATCATCGTCGCCATTATCTAAATATTTAGAATTTTCCACTTTTTTATCTCTATCTTTTTCAAGTAGATAAATTAGAGGAGTGGCAATAAAGATTGATGAATATGTTCCAGCCATTATTCCTATTAAAAGAGTTGTTATAAATGTTCTTAAAGACTCTCCACCAAATATTAAAATAGCTACAACTGCTAATAAAGTTGTGATTGAAGTATTTAATGATCTTACCATAACTTGGTTTACACTTTTATTAAGTATTTCACCAAAAGTTAGATCACTTTTCTTTCTAAGTGTTTCTCTTATTCTATCAAAAACTACTATTGTATCATTGATTGAATATCCTAGTATTGTAAGAACAGCCGCTATAAAAGCTGTATCTATTTCATAACCTAATAGAGATATTCCACCTATCGCTATTATGATATCGTGTAAAAGAGCTAAAATTCCAGCTACTGCAAACATAAATTCAAATCTTATAGTAATGTATGCTACAATCATTACTGTACCGATTGCTAAAGAGTACACCGCTGACATTTTTAGTTCTTTACCTACACTAGCTCCAACTTTGTCTTCTTTTACTATTTCATATTTTCCAACTTCTTTTATTTCATCATAAAATTTATTTTTTTCTTTTTCTGTAATTTCTTGAATTCTTATTAAAACTTCATTTCCTTCAGAAATTTGAACTTTTCTACCATTTCCACCAAATTGATGGATATCTTTTCCAATTTTATCTAAGGCTGTATTAATTTCTTTTAGAGTAACAGGTTTTTCAAATTTAAGTTGGAATAAGTTTCCTCCAGAGAAATCAATTCCATAGTTCAATCCTTTTGTTAAAAGAGAACTTAAAGAAATAACTATAAATACAAGGGATAAAGCTACCCATCTTTTGCTGTTTTTTACTATTTCTATGTGCATTCTTATTTCCCCCTTACTCCAAATAATTTAGTATTTTTTACTCCAAATACTTCTACAAAAATATCTAATAATACTCTAGTTATTGTTATTGCTGTAAACATTGATGCTAGAGTACCTATTGTAAGAGTAACTGCAAATCCTTTTACAGGTCCTGTTCCAAATATAAATAATATTGTTGTTATAATAAGAGTTGTTAAGTTAGAGTCAAATATTGCTACAAATCCTTTACTAAATCCTGATTTTATAGCTCCTCTTATTGTATTACCAAATCTTAATTCCTCTTTTATTCTTTCAAAGATAATAACATTGGCGTCTACTGCCATTCCTGTTGAAAGGATAAATCCTGCAATACCAGGTAATGTTAAAGTTGCACCAATAAAGTTAATTACTCCAAAGTTTATAATTCCAAAACATATTAACGCCATATCAGCTATAAGTCCTGGCATTCTATAGAAAAGTAACATAAATAACATTACAAGTCCTACTCCAACTTTTCCGGCTACCATACTTGCTGCTATTGATTCATCTCCAAGAGATGCTCCAACAGTTCTTGTTTCTATTATCTCAGCTTTTATTGGTAATGCTCCAGAATTTAAAAGCATAGCTGTTTTTTGAGCTTCTTCTACTGTATAATTTCCACTGATACTTCCACTACCACCAGCTATTTCTGTTTTAATAACAGGAGCTGTTTGGACTTTTCCATCAAGTACAATAGCAAGTTGTTTTCCTATATTTTCTCTTGTAATTTTAGCAAATTTTATTGCTCCTTCTGGTTTTAATTCAAAGTTAATTTGTGGATCTCCTAATTGTCCTTGACCAACTTGAGCTTTTTTCAAGGCTCCACCAGTTAAAAGAGTTTCTCCTAAGTTTCCTTTTTCATCCATTATTTTAAATTCCAAAAGAGCTGTCTTACCAATCATATTTATAGCTTCCTTAGTATCTTTTACTCCAGGAAGTTCAATGATTACTCTATTGCTTCCAGCTTTTTGTACAACAGATTCTGCAACTCCAATTCCGTTAATTCTTCTATCTAATACTTCTATTAAACTATCCATTGTTTCTGAGTCTATCTCTTCATTAGGATTTTCTGGAGTGGCTTCAAGAACTGCATAAACTCCCCCTTTTAAATCTAGTCCTAATTTCATTGGTTCTTTTTTTATAGACCATAGTGACCCCATAAGAACAATCATTACTAATAAAAATCTTAGTAATATTTTTCCTTTCATACAAACTCCTCCAAATTATTTTCTTCTAGAATCTAAAAATGTCTGAAGAATTATAGCAGCCGCTATTTTATCTACAACTTTTCTTTTTTCTAGAGCACCTTTTTTTCCACCATCTGTAAGCATTCTATCTGCTGATACAGTTGTCATTCTCTCATCTACTTCGTAAATTTCTAGCCCGTCAATATTTTTTTTAAGTTTTTCTATATACTCTCTTACTTTTTCAGCTTGTCTTTTTTCGCTTCCATCAAGACTTTTTGGAATACCAACCACAAGAGATTTAGTGTTATTTTCTTCTAATATCTCAGCTATTCTCTTTACAGATTTTACTTTTTTTCTATTTATAACTTCATAGGGAGTGGCAAGCATTCCCATCATATCTGATCTTGCCACACCTATTCTTACATCTCCTATATCAAGAGAAATATATTTTTTATACATTTTTACCTCTTATAATTTTTCAGAAAGTAAAGTTTTAGCTACTTCAAGAGCTTCGTGAACTTTCGCTCCGTCTTTTCCTCCAGCTTGAGCAAGGTCAGGTCTTCCTCCACCATTTCCTCCAGCTAGTTGTGCAAGTTGTTTAACTAAATCTCCAGCTTTTACTTTAGAAGTTAAATCTTTTGTTACTCCGACTGCAAATATTGCTTTTCCATTGTTAGATCCAAGAACTACTACGCAACTTCCAAGTTTATCTTTAGCTTTATCAACTATTTCTCTTAAAGAGTCACTTTCTTTATTTTCAAATCCTTTAACTAATACTTTTACTCCGTTGATTTCTGATACTTGTTCAAATAAAGAGTTTACTTCAAAACTTGCTATTTTAGATTTTAATTCTTCTATCTCTTTAAGTGATGCTCTTAATTCTTCACTTACTTTTTCTACTTTTTCTTCAAGTTTTGACGCATCAGTTTTTAATACTTTTGAAACTCTGTCTATTAATTTTTCCATAGATTTTACTGTTTCATAAGCGTGGAATCCAGTTTGAGCTTCAATTCTTCTTACTCCTGCAGCAATTCCTGTTTCAGATACTATTTTGAATAATCCGATTTCAGAAGTATTTGCCACGTGGATACCTCCACATAATTCTGTTGAGAAATCTCCAAAAGATACTACTCTAACTATATCTTGATATTTATCTCCAAATAGTGCCATAGCTCCTAATTTTTTAGCTTCGTCCATTGACATCTCTCTTATATTTGATGCAACAGCTTCTGATATTTTAGCATTTACAAGTCTTTCTACTTTTTCTAATTCTTCATCTGTTACAGCTTCGTAATGGTTGAAGTCAAATCTTAATCTATCAGCTGACACTAAAGATCCAGCTTGTTGAACGTGAGTTCCTAAAACTTCTCTCAATGCTTTTTGTAATAAGTGAGTAGCACTGTGGTTTTTAGAAATAGCAGATCTTCTATTTGCGTCTACTGTAAGCTCAACTTCTGTTCCTTCTACTAAGTTATAAATTCCATTTACTATTTTAACTGTATGCATAAAGATATCTTTTTGTTTTTTTACATCTATTACAATTCCACTACTTCCTGTATTAGAAACCATAGAACCACAGTCAGCTTCTTGTCCACCTGATTCAGCATAGAATGGAGTTCTGTCTGTTATAACCATAAATTTATCTTCATCTAATTTTTTTACAAAAAGGATTTTTGCAGTTTCTTTTAAGCTTTCATATCCAGTGAATATAGTTTTTCCGTGTTCATCAAAGAAAGCTTCTATAAATGCATCTTGTCCTTTTTCCATTACTACTTCTCTTGAACTTCTAGCAAGTTCTCTTTGCTCTTCCATTTTTTGGTCAAATTCATTTTTATATACTTTTATTTGATTTTCTCCACAGATTTCTTCTGTTAATTCATATGGGAATCCATAAGTATCATAAAGTTTGAATGTAACATCTCCAGATAAGAAATCTTCTCCTTTTGCTTTTGCCTCTTCTATTGCATTCATAACATGTTGAATTCCAAGATCAAGAGTATTTGAGAATTTTTCTTCTTCTATTTTTACTACTTTTTTAATATGTTTTAAATTTGTAGCTAGGTCTGCGTAAGAACCTTTCATTAATTCTACTATTGTATCAACTAAATTATATAAGAATAATTCTTTTACTCCTAAAAGTCTTCCATGTCTTATAGCTCTTCTTAAAATTCTTCTTAGGATATATCCTCTTCCTTCATTTGATGGGATAACTCCGTCATTGATTAAGAATGTAACTGCTCTTGTATGGTCAGCGATTACTTTTAAAGAGAAGTCCATTTTTGGATTATCTCCATATTTTATTCCTGCAACTTTTGCCATCTCTTCAACAATTGGGAATAATAAATCTGTTTCAAAGTTATTTGCTTTTCCTTGAACAACTGATGCTATTCTTTCAAGTCCAGCACCTGTGTCGATATTTTTCTTAGGTAATGGTTCTAAGTGCCCATCTTCCATTCTATTCCATTCAGTGAATACTAAGTTCCATATTTCTATAAAACGGTTATCAGTATCAGCATCTCCAAGTCTTGAATTTTCATTTCCTCCAAATTCAACACCTAAATCAACATAGATTTCTGAACAAGGTCCACAAGAACCAGTTGGTCCAGCTGCCCACCAGTTGTCATCTTCTCCAAGTCTTACTATTCTTTCTCTTGGGAAGTTACATTCTGATACCCATAACTCTTCAGCTTCGTCGTCAGTTTCAAAAACTGATACCCAAAGTCTATCTTTTTCTATTTTTAATACTTCTGTTATAAATTCATAAGACCATTTTATCGCTTCTTTTTTGAAATAATCTCCAAAAGAGAAGTTTCCAAGCATTTCAAAAAATGTATGGTGTCTTGCTGTTCTTCCAACATTGTCTAAGTCATTTGTTCTTATACATTTTTGGAATGTTGTTACTCTTGGAGTTGGAGCTGGTTTTTGACCTAAGAAATAAGGTTTAAATGGAACCATTCCTGCTACTGTCAAAAGTAAAGTTGGATCATCTGGTATTAATGATGAACTTTCAAAGTGTCTGTGATTTTTACTTTCGAAAAATTCTATAAATTTTTCTCTAATTTCGTTACCTGTTAACATTTTTCCTCCATATTTATTTTAAATTTTATTTTTTAATCAAGTTTAAAGTTTTCTCCTAAATAAACTTTTCTAGCCACTTCATTTTGAGCTATCTCTTCAGGAGTTCCGCTTATTAGAACCTCTCCCTCTGCCATTATATAAGCTCTGTCTGTTATTCTTAAAGTTTCTCTTACGCTGTGGTCTGTTATTAAAATTCCAAGCCCTCTTTCTTTTAGATATCTTATAATATCCTGAATATCTTCAACAGCTATTGGGTCAACTCCTGCAAATGGTTCATCAAGAAGTATGAAGTCTGGATTGTTTGCAATAGTTCTTGCTATCTCAACTCTTCTTCTTTCTCCACCTGACAGAGAATATCCATAAGATTTTGCAATATGTGATAGTTTAAATTCTTTTAAAAGCTCAGTTACTATTTTATCTTGCTCCTCTTTAGAAAGATTTTTCATCTCAAGAACAGCATAAATATTGTCTTCAACTGTTAAATTTCTAAATACTGATGCCTCTTGTGCAAGGTATCCTATCCCTAGGTTTGCTCTTTTGTACATAGGGAATGTTGATATATCGTCGTCATTACAGTAAACTTTTCCACTATCTGGTTTTATTATACCGGTTATCATATAGAAAGTTGTTGTTTTTCCAGCACCATTAGGTCCTAAAAGTCCAACTATCTCTCCCTTTTTTACCTTAAGACTTACATCTTTTACAACTTGTCTTTTCTTATAAGTTTTACACAGATGTTGCCCTTCTATACTTTTCATAGACCTCTCCTTTTTATTTAATCTTGTAATCTATCTTTGTATTTCCAAAAGCTTTTACCTTTTGAGTTTTCTTATTATAAATAATTCTGTCAGCACTAAATATAAATTGATTATTTTCCATTTTTACATTTTCTTTAAGCTCAACAGTTTCTTGTTTATTATCAACAACTCCACTATTTCCAACTAAAGTTGTTTTTTCATTTTTCTCATTATAACTTTCAATAGTTGTTTTAGCTTTCAAATAAAGTTTCTCTTCGTTTAGGTTACCTTCCATTTTTTCACCTAAAATAGTAGTTCTATTTTTATTGTCATTCATATAAATTCTATTATTTTTATTAGCAACTACTGTTCCTTTTAAGAAATTATAAACTATATCATCAGATTTTATATTTTGATCTTCTCTTGTTATTGTAGTTTCTTTCTTTCCAGCAACTCTATGAACTTTATTTTTTCCCTTATCTTGAGTAAACGTTAAAGTGACATCTTCTCCTTTTAATGTAGTTGGAATTTGTCCTTTTTCATCTTTTGTCATAAAACTTCCGTTTACGTTATCTAAGAATCTAAACATCATTTTATCAAGATTTCCTTTAAATTTATTTGAAGAAATTTGTTCATTTTTATCTGTAACCATATGAATTTTTTCTCCAGATACATCTTTAGTAAGATTATTTAGAAGAATATTTTCTCCAGTAAGTTTTGTATTAGATTGATAGTTCATCTTAACATTTCCAACTGCGAAAATTTCATTTTTCTTAGTATCATAGATAACTTCGTTTCCAGAAAGTTTTGAGTCAGTATTTGTTACAATAACATTATTTTTAAGTTTTGCTTTCTTTTCATTTAGAGAATATTCTAATTTATCAGCAACTATATTTTCTCCCTTGTTGCTTACTCCAGAAAGTTTATTTCCAACAAATATTTTTTTAGAATTATAAAGTTTTCCATTTACTAAGTTTCCTTTAAAACTTCCGTCTAAAGCTCTAAACTCTATCTTATTTGGAATATCAACTATATCTTTTGAAAAACTATAGTTTGCTTCTGTTGTTGTCATCTCTTCAGATTTTGTTGTAAGTTTTACATTTTCTTTTATATTTAAGTAATTTTCTTTTTTGAATACTGCCTTATCTCCAGTAATATTATTTCCTGATTTAGAGTCTTTATAGTTTACAGCACTTAATATTTCTCCCTCTTCTGTTGTCAAGTCATATAAAATTCCTTTACCAGAAAGATATGAATCTTTGTTTGTGTAATTAAATTCCTCTTCACTTGTCACTTGATTTTTAGAAATTGTATAAATAGCATTTTTACCATTTATTATACTTCCATCTTTTTTATTTTTCATCACAAAATTATTTGGTATTATTCCCTTATCTTGAGATGTAAAATATTCTACTTTATCAGTTGTAACTATACTATTTTTACTATCTATTCTTACATCACCAATAGCAGTGTAATCTTTTTTAGTAGTGTCAAAATTTATTTCATTAGCTTTTAAGTTTTCTCCAGTAGCTTTTACAAAAACTTTTCCTTCTTGGATATTTCCTATTTTTGAAATATTATCATATTTCATATTTTTACCAATACTTCTATACTCATTATCTTCAAAAACATATCCATCATTTAACAGCATATTTTCTTTATTAAAATCATATACCATTTTTTTAGTTGTTACTTTTCTAGTTTCATAAGTGTAAACTACATCTTTTCCTTTGTTGCTCAAATCAGCTATCTTAGTTTCAAAGTTATATCTTACTAAATCTCCAGTGATTTTTTCCCCTTTTGAGTTAGCAATAACAACATTTCCATTAAGATAAAGGATTTTCTCGTCCATTTTATAAACTCCGTAATCTCCACTAAATCTTATATCTCCATTTGTTCCTGAAACTTTTCCTACAATATCTATCTCATTTTCAGGTCTTAATTTTTTTATTTCACGAGAATTTATTGTATATCCATCTATCTGAATTACAGGATTATTTCTTGATATAAAAGTTTGGTTAGCATTGTTATAGTCTAAACTTTTTCCTTTTATAATTGCATCATCATAGTAACCAGTATAACCATATCTCAGTTCTATCTTATCTTTATCTGTATAATATTTTCCTTGGTTAAACTCCCCAGAAATTTTTTCTGCTCCAAGACTTTCAAATTTTCCATTTCCAGCAAGAACAAATTGTTTCATCTTATCTTTATAGTTTCCTTTATCTCCAGATATTTTTATTCTGTCATTTGACAATATAACATCTTTTGAAATATCTATTACATCAAATTTTTTATTTGTTACAATCTCTTTTCCCTCAAGGGTTAAATTTTCAGCCTCATTTACAGCTTTCATTCCCTTATTAGAAGTTAGTTGATCTTTGTATTGGTTGTAACTCATAGCCTCTGAGTACATTTTCCAACCAGCACCATTATCCCCAACTATATTTTCCTCTAAGAAAAGATTTTTTCCAGCGTCTAAAAATACCTTATTACCAGAAAGGGTCATCTCATCATATTTTGCTGTGGCTTTTTCAAATTTTGTTGTGTCTAAATCCATATCGTCAATCTGTTTTTCTGCCTCAATATGATAACCTGAAGTATCATATACAACATTTGTTGTTTCTATTACGTTTGGTATTACCCCAAAACCATCTTCCTCTTTATAATAATTCAGATAGCCAAGTAAGATTATTCCAACAAATAATATAGAATTTCTTATTCTTTTCTTATTCATTATTTCCTCCCATTTTATATGACATCAACAAAATTAATTTAAAATCTTTTTAAGTTCGTTTATTTTAAGTAGTGCCTCCATTGGAGTAAAGTTATTAATATCAATCTCTTTTAATATATCTATTACTTTTCTTTCTTCACTGGTTGCGGTCTCAATATTTTCTCTATTTTCTATTTCTTCTTTTGTGTCATTTACTTCTGTAGATCCTCCAAAAAGCATCATCTGTTCAACACCGAAGTTTCTTTCAATTATATTTTTTCTCTCTTCCAAAATATTTAATATTTTTTTAGAATTTACAAGTATCTCTTTTGGAAGACCAGCAAGTCTTGCAACCTCAATTCCATAAGATTTGTCTGCTCCACCTTGAACAATTTCTCTTAAGAATTTTATTTTATTATCTTTTTCTTGAACTTCTATTCTAAAGTTTGAGGCTCTTTCTAACCTTTCCCCAAGCTCTGTAAGCTCGTGATAATGTGTTGCAAATATTGTTTTAGCTTTTATTTTGTCGTGAATGTACTCTGTTATAGCTGAGGCGATTGATATTCCATCAAAAGTTGATGTTCCTCTACCAATCTCATCTAAAATTATAAATGATCTGTCAGTTGCACTGTTTAAAATATTTGCAACCTCACTCATTTCTAGCATAAAAGTAGACTGACCTGTAAGCAGATCATCACTTGCCCCTATTCTTGTAAATATTTTATCTGTTAAAGATATTTTCGCATAATCAGCTGGTACATAAGAACCCATATGAGCCATTATTATAATTAAGGCTATCTGTTTCATATAAGTTGATTTTCCAGACATATTAGGACCTGTAAGAATAATAAAATCTTTTTTGCTATTTAGCATAACTCTATTTTTTACAAACTCCCCAGCTGGTATAAGTTTTTCAACTATTGGGTGTCTTCCACCTAAAATTTCTATTGTACCATCATCTACAATCTCTGGTTTTATATAACTATTTTTTATAGCTATGTAAGCCAGGTTTGATATAACATCTAAGTAAGATATTTTATCACTTAAGTCTTGTAACATTTGAGTATAATTTTTTATTTCTCCAACTACTTCTTTGAACAGATAATATTCTAAAGTGGCTATTCTATTTTTAGCATTTAGAATTTTATCTTCGTACTCTTTTAACTCTGGTACAATATATCTTTCAGCATTTACTAAAGTTTGTTTTCTAATGTAATAGTCTGGCACAAGCTCAGCATTTGCCTTTGTAACCTCTATAAAATATCCAAAAACTTTATTATATTTTATCTTAAGAGCTTTTATTCCTGTTTTTTCTCTCTCTTCAGTTTCTATTTTTAAAAGATAGTCTTGTCCGTGTTCAGCTATATTTCTAAGTTCATCAAGTTCTAAGTTATATCCATCTTTTATAAAGCCACCCTCTCTTATTGAAAATGGAGGCTCATCAATTATAACTTTTTCTATTAAATTATAAATCTCTATTATTTTATCTACATCTATTTTTAAAATATCAGAATTATTATCAATAAGCACTTTGTAAATTTCTAAAATATTTCTCATTGACTCTTTTAGAGCCACTAAATCTCTACCATTTACAGTTTCAAGTGTTAATTTTCCAATAATTCTTTCAATATCATATATCTCTTTTAATTTTTCCCTTATCTCTTCTCTTACTAAAACCTCTTTGATAAAATACTCTATATCATTTTGTCTTCTATGAATTTCATCTATATCTAATGTAGGATTTTTTACAATTTTTTTTAAAAATCTACTTCCCATTGAACTTTTACAAAAATCTAAAATCCCAAGTAGTGTCCCTGTATCATTTCCCTTATAATTTTCAACTATATCAAGATTTCTTTGGGTAGTTAGATTAAGTTCCATTATATTATCGGTACTTTCATAAGAAATTTTGCTTATTGGTAGCTCATTTCCTTTTTGAAGATCTACAACATATTTTAAAGTTGTAGCACATATTTGAATAATCTCATCTAAATTTTTTATACCAAAGCTATCAAGAGATTTAATATCAAAATATTCTAAAAGATATTTTTCTGGATTTTTTATATTTTGGACTTTTGTTATGTTTAAATTTTCAAAAATTCTACTAGACTCTAATTCATTTTTTATAATTCCATAACTTTTTTCATCAATAACTATCTCTTTTGGGAAAATTTTATTGATCTCTCCCATAAGTTTATAAATAAGATTTCCTCCAGCTATTTTTGAAGTTTTAAACTCTCCAGTAGTTATATCCACGTAAGATATTCCTATACTTTTATCTTTTATAATTATTCCCATAAGATAGTTATTATTTTTTTCATCAAGATACTCTGTATCAATAACTGTTCCCGGAGTGATAACTCTTATAACCTCTCTTTTAACTATTCCTTTTACTTCTTTTGGATCTTCAACTTGCTCACATATTGCAACTTTATAACCTTTACTTACTAATTTTGCAATATATGATGAAGATGAATGGTAAGGAATTCCAGCTAAAGGTACGTCCATTTTCTTATTTCTTTTTGTAAGAGTTAAACCTAATTCTTTTGATGCTATTTTTGCATCTTCGTAAAACATCTCATAAAAATCCCCAAGTCTAAAAAATAAGATGCTATCTTGATATTGATTTTTTATCTCTCCGTATTGTTTCATCAAAGGTGTTTCATCAACCATAATTTTTATCCCTTCATTTGCTCTTTCAATTCTTCTAATATTTTTATTACTTCCAAATAATCTTCCTGTTTATTAATTCTATTTTTTGCCTCTGAAGACCCACGAATACCTTTTAGGTACCAACAAATATGTTTTCTCATCTCAAAAATAAACTTATCACTTTCATTATCTTCACGAGCCATTAAAATATGTCTTATAGCCATATCAATTTTTTCTTCGTCAGTTACTCTGTGTTTTACCTCTCCAAATTCAAAAATCTCTTTTATATCTCTAATAAGCCAAGGATTTCCACACATTCCACGAGCAAGCATAACTCCGTCTACTCCTGAAAGTTTTACTCTCTCAAGAGCATCTTCTGCTGTAAAAATATCCCCATTTCCAATAACAGGAATTGATACAGCATCTTTTACCTCTTTTATTTTTTCCCAATCAGCTTTTCCAGTGTACATTTGTTCTCTAGTTCTTCCGTGAACAGTTATATGAGTGCAACCAACTTCTTCAGCAATTTTTGCAATCTTTACATATTCTTTTACACCTTTAAAACCAACTCTTATTTTTATTGAAATATTTGTTTCAGGCTTTAGTGCCTCTCTCATTTTTGTTAAAATCTCTTTTATTTTTTCAGGACTTTCTAAAAGACCAGCTCCAGAACCATTTTTTGTAACCTTTGGCATTGGACAACCTGCATTAAGGTCAATTTGTTTTACACCTTTTCCCTCAAGATATAAAGCACTGTTTACAATTTTATCTATATCTGAACCAAAAACTTGAACTGCCTCTCCTGCGTTTAGTCTTAATATTTTATTTATTGTTTTATCATTTAAAACTTCTAAGGCGTTAACACTTACCATTTCAGTAAATATCATATCAGGTTCAAACTCTTTTAAGATTCTTCTAAAAGTGTAATCTGTAACCCCAGCCATCGGAGCTGTATATATTTTCATTAATCCTCCATTTTTGCAATAAAATTTATTGATTTTTATTTCACACTTGACAATTATCCACAATACTAAATTTTAGCATATTTTTTTATTTTTTTCAATTAATCTACTAAATTTATGAAATAATTTTTTCACTTTTATAGTTTCCCTGTGGTATAATTTAATAAATTATTTAGCAAGGAGGTATTAAAAACTATTACTAATTGTAATAAAAAATTAAAGTATTAGTTTTTTGAAAAAATAAAAATGTTTGAATATTTAAAAGGAATTGTGACTTATAAAAAATTAGACTATATCGCCTTAGAAGTTGGAGGGGTTGGATATAGAGTATATATTTCTTTACGTACTTATGACAAAATTGAAACTAACAAGGAACTAAAAATATATATTTTTAATTTTATAAAAGAAGATGAATATAAACTTATTGGTTTCTTAGAAGAGAGAGAAAGAAATCTTTTTGAAATGCTTTTATCTGTTAAAGGAATTGGAGTTTCATTAGCTCTTTCTATAATGTCATCTTTTGATATTGATACTATAAAAGGATTAATTTTAAAAGAAGATTATATAACTTTAAAAAATGTTCCAAAACTTGGGGAGAAAAAAGCTCAACAAATTATCCTAGACCTTAAGACAAAAATAAAAAAATTGGATATTACTTCTTCAGAAACTATTTTAAATATCGGTGTAGATTATGGAATTGAAGAAGAACTTGTAATGGCTCTTGAGGGACTTGGATATTCTAAAAAAGATATTGATAAGATTATTGATAAAGAAAAAATTAAAAATTATAAAAATATTCAAGAGGCTATCAAAGATACTCTTAAAAGTCTTCAAGTAAAATAAAGGAAATTTTTCTTTTATTTAGAATAATATAGTAAATAGAAAAGATGTACTTTTTTTATTATCACGTACTAAAAGGAGAGTTCGACTATGAGAAAAATATTTGTTTTAGACACTAACATTTTAATTCACGATCCTAATTCTATTTACAACTTTAGAGGAAACGATGTTTTTCTTCCTATCGAAGTTATTGAAGAGATTGACAAACTAAAAGGAAAACCTGATACAGGTATTCACGCCAGAATGGCTACAAGAGTTATTGAGGAGATAAGACAAAAAGGAAATATTTCTGAGGGAGTGGAACTTCCAGATGAAATATTCTTCAAAGTTATAGTTGATACTGGTAAAGATTGTATTCCTGAGGGACTTAGAAAAGATTCAACAGATAATAGTGTCCTTGGACTTACTTTAAAAATAAAAAATAAATATCCTGATAGAAAAGTTATTTTGGTTACAAAAGATATAAATCTTAGAATTAAAGCTGACGCAATAGGTCTTGAGGTAGAAGATTATTCAACAGACAGAGTTGTTTATGATGAACTTGATAAAGGTTATGCTGAAATTGAAGTTTCAAAAGATATTTTTGATAAATATGATAAATCTGGAAAAATAGATATTTCTGAACTTGGACTTGACTATGCTCCTACTCCAAACTTTTTCTTTATTATAAAATGTGGACAAGAAAAAACATCTGGTAGAGTTATTGGAGATAAAGTTAAAAAATTTATAAATGGAGATATTAATGCTTGGGGAGCTAGAGCAAGAAATGACGAACAAAGATTTGCAATGGAACTTCTTATGGACGATGATGTAAAAGCTGTTACTTTAGTTGGAAAAGCTGGTACTGGTAAAACTTTACTTGCTATCGCAGCTGGACTTGAACAAGTGGTTGAGAGAAAAAAATATTCTAAACTATATATTGCTAGACCTATAATTCCTATGGGAAAAGATTTAGGATATTTGCCAGGTAGTGAAAAAGAAAAATTAAGACCTTGGATGCAACCGATATTTGATAACATTGAACTTTTAAGTGATTTTAAAGGGGATAAAACTGGTGAAAAAGTTATAACAGGACTTGAAACAATGGGACTTTTAAAGGTTGAGGCTTTGACATATATAAGAGGTAGAAGTATTCCTAATGGATTTATTATAATCGACGAGGCTCAAAACTTAACTCCTCTTGAAATTAAAACTATAATCACAAGAGCTGGAGAAAATACAAAGATAGTATTTACAGGAGATCCGTTCCAAATTGATAGCCCTTATCTTGATGCCAATACAAATGGTTTAACTTATTTGGCTGAAAAATTAAAAGATGAAAAAATAATTGGTCATATTACTTTGGTTAAAGGTGAACGTTCTCCACTAGCTGAAATCTCAGCTAAGTTATTATAAAAAAAACTGCACTCAAAATCTTAATTGATTAGGGTGCAGTTTTTTATTTCCGCCAACTTTCTATTTTAGTTTTGGCGATATTTAATATTAGTTGTTTCAAGATTTTATTTAAACTTTACTGCCAATTTTAATTATTATTTTTTTAACCCATTATTCTTTTTATGAGGTTGTGAACATTACTAACAAATTTTTCTTCATCAGATGTTAATTCTCCTGTTTCTTTCGCATTTTCGCTATGCTTTTCAACAATTTTTTCCAAATTTTTTTTATCACTTAAAAACTCTTTGAATACTTTTTTTTCTTCTGTTCCCATTTGAAGTTCTTCATTTAATGAATCTTGAATATTATTAGATGATAAACTTTTAAAAAATGAACCACTCAAATTGTTAAAAAAATCAACAAACGGCTGAACTAACTTTTCTGTAAATTCGTTTTCTTCTGTTAAGATGCCAATGTCTGATTTTTCTACTAAATATGTTCCTAGACCTTTTTCAGCAATATCAAAAGCTGTATTTGCTATACCAAAAAATTGTCTCATCTCTTCACTCTTAACTAATTCTGTTGTATCTTTATTTTCAGTCATTTTTTCAAAAACATTTTCTAACTCATTATTATCATATTTTTTTTCAATTTCTGCTGTTAGTTTTTCTCTTTTTAAGACTTTTTTTATATCTTCTATTTCTTCTTCTGTTAAATCTCTATTTAATTTTCTTTTTAAAACTTTAATTAAAGCTGTCTCTATTTTTGAAAGAGGAATACTTTTCTTCTTTGACTCTTCCATCAATTCTTCGATTACTTCATTTACAAATTCTTTTACCTCATTTTTTTCCATTTAAAACCTCTCCTTTCATAATGTACAATCTACTTTTCATCAATAAAATAATTTTTTACGCTTTCATTTTATTTAATAATACTTTTTATGCATTTCTTACTATACGAAGTCCTATAATATCATTTTTTTCACTTTCTTGAATGGAAAATCTCATCTTTATTTGACAATCTTTTGTATTCCAAGCTCCTCCTCTCAATATTCTTTTGCTATCAAAAGATACTTCTCCGGCAAAATCATAGCACCATTCCCATAAATTACCGCTACAATCATATATCCCTAATTCATTTGGTCTTTTAGTTCCTATAGTATGTGTTTTAAATTTAGAGTTTTCTTTATACCAAGCAACCTCATCTATATTGTCACTTCCTGCATACTTTGTATCAAAACTATTTTCTTGAATGGCTACTTCTCCACCACGAGCAAACCATTCCCATTCTACTTCTGTTGGAAGTCTGTATCCTTCTGTTTGTTTAAAGTTTGCTATTTTAGGAGTAACCTCTTTTCCATCTTTATAAATTATTTTTACTAAATTATTATCCTCTATTTTATAAACAGGTTTTAATCCATATTTTTCACTTAATTTATTACAAAATTCTAACGATTCTATCCAACTGATGTTTTCTACTGGATTTTTCCTTTCCAAATAATCGCTTGGATTATTTTTCATTATATTTTCCCAATTAAATTGTGATATTAAATATTTTCCAACATATAAATCGCTTACTTTCTTCTCTACATTTGTAAAGCTTGGCTTATATTTTCCACCACGAACTAATATCATATCTTTAAATACATCACTTTTTTTCTTTTCACCTTCTTTTAATGAGGCTGATTTTAGTTTAAATATTTCATAAGCTTTTTGTAATTCTGTTATTTTTTTCTCTATTGTGCTTTTCATAGAATCTGTTTTTTTAATTCCAAAAATAATGTCATTAGTATACATTATTTTATCTGCATTATCACTTAAAAATAAATTTTCTACGGAAATTTTAACAGCCTCTTCTATATCAGCTCCACAAAATCCATCTGTGAGACTTGCTAATTTTCCTAAATCAATTAATTCTTCATTATATTTTCCACGTTTTTCAAGATGGATTCTAAATATCTCTTCTCTTTCATCTTTATTTGGAAAATCCACATAAAATATTTCATCAAATCTTCCTTTCCTTAAAAACTCTGGCGGAAATGAAGAAATATCATTAGCTGTTGCTACTACAAAAACTGTATTTTCTTTTTCTTGTAACCAAGTTAAAAATTGTCCAAACAATCTTTTTGTAATATCACTAGCTCCTCCTGATTGGTCTATTCCAGCAAAAGCTTTTTCTATCTCGTCTATCCATAAAATACAAGGACTTATTGATTCTGACATCTTAAGAGCCATTCTTAAATTATGTTCTGACTCTCCAACATATTTTCCAAGAAGTCTTCCTATATCAAGTCTTAAAAGTGGCACATTAAACATTCTTGAGGCTACTTTTGCAGTTAATGATTTTCCACAACCGGGCATTCCTACAAGCATCAATCCCTTTGGAGTATCTACACCAAATTTTTTTGCTTCATCAAGTCTACGGAAAATTTTTGCTTTATTTTCTAGCCACTCTTTTAGATTTTCAAGTCCACCTATATCTGAAATTTTTTCTTTGAAGTCTATAAGCTCTAATATCCCTGATTTTTTTATAATTTGACCTTTCTCTTTTATGATTTTTTGAATATTAGAAGTTGAAATTATATCCATCATATTAAGAATTTGAGTTATATACCATTTTGATAAACCTTTTAAAGAAATAGCTATCTCTCCCAAATCATCTTGATTTACTTTTATTTTTCTTTCATTGGCTACCTCTTTTATGTATTCTTCAATTTCATCTTTATCTAATATTGGTATTTCTACAATACTTATATAGTTTTCTAACTCTTTTGGAACTTGGATATTTTGTGAAACTATTATTATAGTTAAATTATAATCTAAATTATAAACGTCTATTTCAGCTATTTTTTTAATCATTGCTAAAACTTCTGGATTTTCTAATTCATTATCTATATCTTTTAAAACTAAAAATACTTTCTCAAATAATCCTAAGCTATAATTTTTATTTAAAAATTTAAATAGATTTACTTTTTCTTCTTCTAAAACTTTTTTAGTTTTAAAATCTACCTCTCCAATAGAACGATATTCAAAAATTTTTGAAATATTTACTTCTTTAGCTCCTTCTTCTATCATTTTATCAATCTCTTTATAATCATAATGATTGATATATAAAATTGGTCTTTTAGCTTTTACATAAGTTGATATTTGATTATCCATCTTATTTTCCTCCTACTTTTTATTTTTACCAACCAAAAAATCCTGCAATACCACTAGCAACTGATGTGGTACAACCCCAAACTCCACTAGCTACTGCTTTTACTCCACTCCAAGCACAACTTGTCACAGTTTTTACTGCACTTATTCCAACACTTACCACTTTTTTTGCTCCACTTACAACTCCACCAACAATAGCTTTTGCTCCATTATATAATGGTTTTGCTATGGCTGTTCCAACTGTAGCAACTACTGACCCAACAACAACTGCCGCAACTGTTGTTGCTAACGCTCCTGCTCCCATCATTCCAGCTAGAGTTGCTATAGCTGTATTTGTTTTTGCTAACATCATTCCTTTTGATATTATCATTCCAGCTGTAAAAGTTTCTCCCAAAGAGTTCATTCCCTCTTTAAAACTCATCTCTCCACTACCAACTTTAAATAGCCTCTATACTTGTAAAAGCCACAGCTGATATAAAAGTACTTTTAGCAAAAACTCCTTTTAAAACTCCTTTTTTGGCTGCTGTTGTCATAGCCCCGTGTACTGCTGTTGTAACTCCTGTAGTTGCTCCTGTTTTAATAGCTGTTTCCACAACTTCTTCTCCGCTAATTTCTTCGCCAGTAATTATTTTTTTACCTATATTCATTCCAACAGCAATAGCTCCAGAATATATACTATTTCTAACAGCTTTATATCCTACTCTTTTTAAAACTTCATAAGTATTTACATCTTTTTCAAAACTTAAATTAAGAACATCCATATCCCCACTTTGAGCTTTTTTTTGCATCTCCTTCGCTTCTTGTTTGCTTAGAGGTTTACTTTTTGCTCCACCATATTCTATTTTATCTACTCCATTAGGTATATCATTTACTTGGTCACTACTAACTAATTTTTTTTGAAAATAATATCTATACTCTCCTGATTCTCCTTTAAAATAGCTTTCTGTAGCCTCAGCGTCTTTTCCAAATTTTGCTTGATATTTTCTAACTATTTCTTCACTACCATTTGAAATTTTTTTTATTACAATATCAACTGAATTTTTTCCATATACATCTGGTTTTAAATCCTCTGCTCTTAACTTTAATTCTTTTGTAGTAGCGTCTACATTAAAAGTATTGGCATGATATGATTCAGCTATAAAACCATCAAGATTTGGATTTTGATTAATACAACCATCTTGTCTCAATATCGTGTCTTGCATATTTGCATTAGCATTTTCTATTGCTTTGTCTATATTTCCAATATAATTATTTACATCTGTTTGACCTAAAGTTTTTCCTATTGATGTTACTGTATCTAAACTACTATCCTCTGAAATCTCCATTTCACTCAAAGTATAAATTTTATCAATAGCGTCATTTGTTAACTCTTCATCTAACTTTAAAAGAATTTCTTTTTTATTTTCTATTTTTTTAAATTCTTCATCATTTCCTATTTTTGTTGCAAAATATTCACTTGGATTTATTCCTAACTCTCCAGCTCTTTTTACTTCTTTATATATTTTATAACTTTCATTTGTTCCATTTACTACTTCATTTTTTAACTTTATTATCTCTTTTTCATCTAGCTCTGGAAAATCTTCCCTAAACATCAACATAAGCCATTCTTCTATAGACATCTTATCTTTATATTTAGAATAACTTTTTAAATATTTTTTTATTAATGATGATAGTTCTTCTTTTTGTTTTTTTGTAAGAGTCTCTTCTTTTTTTAACTCATAGACCTCAAAATCTTTTCTCTCTTCCTCTGATACATCATCTACAATCTCGGCTACTAAATAATCTCCATTTTCATATTGATTTATGATTTCTCTTCTAATTGTCTTCATCTATCCCCCCTTATAAGACTTCAATATCTTTCCCTTGACTTAATATCCATTTATCAATACCTTTTCCAAAGACTTCTGCTGAAATTAAGTATCCATTCTCTATCTCCTCAATTACTTGTGCTGTTGGCACTTTATCAAGTACAGCCTCTAAAGAATTTCCAAAATACTTAAATTTTATCTTTCTTAATTTTCCACCAGTCATAAATTGAACTCTTTTTCTAAACTCTCCCTCTTCAAATCTATCTTTATATGGGATTGGAAAATGCTCTTCTAAAACTTCAAAACTTCTTATTCTATCTATTCTATAAATTGTAGGAAATACATCATCTTTATTTTCAAAATATTTTTCCTTATCAATTCCATCTATATGAGCAAGAACATAAAAATAATATTCTGAAAACATAATCCCCACTGGTAAAATAGTTCTCTCAACTAGTGCCTTGTCCATTCTTTCATAAGTTATTTTCATTTTAAAATGATTTTGTACAGCCTCTCCAATCTCCCAAAGATTACCTAAAAACTCTTTTTTATGTTGTAACTCTATATAATGAAACTTTTCATTTTCAACTAACTTTGATACTTTCAGGTAACTATCTTTTGGAACACATTGCTTAATAAGTTTATCTATTATTCCAACCATTTCAGATTTTACAAAAGCTCTACTATCTAAAAGTATTTTACACACAGCTAAAATCTCACTATTCGTTAATTTTTGATTATCCTCATTTTTTAAAATATACCCATTTGTTTTATCATCATAAACTATCTCTGAAAGATTATTAGTTGAAATTAAAAAATTTCTTAAATCACTAATATCTCTATGAATACTTCTTTCGCTTACTTCATATTCTTGAGCTAATTTTTTTCTATTTACCTCTTTATTATTTAATAATCTTAAATAAATATCTAACATTCTTTGGTTTTTCATAAGATTCCTCCCTAAATTTTATTTAAGATTATTTTATAATTTTTTATATGACATTTTTTGTCATTTTATACTAAAATATTTTAATTTTAATCTCATCTTAATTATACCTTAAAAATTAATAAAATCAAAATTTTCAAATTATTTTTTTACAAACACAGTTTTCCAAAATTGTGATTTTAATTTTTTTATTAAATATAACTGATAAAATTTCTAAAAAATATATTTTTATCAGTTATAACTTATAAAAGTTATAATTTTATCTTTTTTATCAGTTATAACTGTGATATAATATTTATAGAGGTGATTAATATGATAAAAAGAGACTTGTATCTAAATAAAATTAAACCGTTTATTGATAAAGAGATTATAAAAGTTTTAACTGGAATTAGAAGAAGTGGAAAATCTGTTATGCTAAAACTTTTGATGAATGAAATTTTAAGTCAAGAAGTATCCAAAGAACAGATTATTTATCTTAATTTTGAAGATTTAAAAAATAGATCTCTTTGCTCTTTTGATGTTCTTCACAATTATATTTTAAAAAACTCAGAAAAAAATAAAAAAACTTATCTTTTTTTAGATGAGATACAGGAAGTTACCTCTTGGGAAAAATGTATAAACTCCTTAAGAGTACAAGAAGATTACCAATTTGATATTTATATCACTGGTTCAAATGCAAGACTTTTATCTGGAGAGTTAGCCACATATCTTGCTGGAAGATATGTAGAGTTTATAATTTATCCATTTTCTTTTAAGGAGTTTTTAGAGGCTATCTCTCAAATAAAACCACTTTCAAAAGCTCAAGCTTTTAATGAATATATAAAATTTGGTGGAATGCCATTTTTACACAACTTAAATTTTCAATTAGAGCCAAGTCTTCAATATTTAAAAGATGTCTATTCTTCAATTATTTTAAAAGATATTACCCAAAGAAATAATATAAGAGATATTGATTTATTAGAAAAAATCATCACTTATGTTATAATGAATATTGGAAATACTTTTTCAGCTACTTCAATATCAAAATTTTTTAAAAGTGAAAATAGAAAGACTTCTCCTGAAACAATTTTAAACTATATTAAAGTTTGTGAAGAAGCTTTCCTTATTTATAAAGTTCAAAGAAATGATTTGATTGGAAAAAAAATATTAAGTGTAAACGAAAAATATTATATAGCAGACCACGGAATAAGAGAGGCTATATTTGAAAATAATCAAAGAGATATAAATCAAATTCTTGAAAATATTATCTATATTGAGATGTTAAGAAGAGGGTATGAGGTAAAAATTGGAAAAATAAATGATTTAGAAGTTGATTTTATTTGCACAAAATATGACGAAAAAATTTATATCCAAGTTACCTATCTTTTGGCATCTCCAGAAACTATTGAAAGAGAATTTTCAGTGCTTGAGTTAATAAAAGATAATTTTCCAAAATATGTTGTTTCTATGGATCAATTTGATATGTCAAGAAATGGAATTAAGCATTATAATATAATTGATTTTTTATTGGGGGAATAATTTTTTTATAAAGATTATGCCAATTCTAAAATTTTTCTTTTAATTTTCCCCTTTTTATATTATAATATCTATTAGAAAATAAAAATTTCTTTTTTTAGATAGAGGTTTTATTAAGGAGATTTTAGTTCCTTGTAAATTTCAAGGGCAGAAAATTTAAGGAGGAAAAATGGAAAGCGTATTAACAGTCTTATTATTCATATTTGCTTTAGCCTTAATAGTCCTAGTCCTAATCCAACCAGATAGGAGTCACGGAATGTCTGGTAGTATGGGAATGGGAAGTGCTAATACAGTATTTGGACTTTCTAAAGATGGTGGACCACTTGCAAAAGCAACAAAAATAGTAGCTACACTTTTTATTGTAATAGCTTTATTTTTATACCTATACTCAGCGAAATAAAATAATATAAGACGTGTTGTTTTGGACGCGTCTTTTTATTATATTAAGGAGGTAAGATGAACTCCCCTACACTTTTTCAAAATAATTATCAAGATGTAAAACCTTTAGCTATGAAACTTAGACCTAAATCTCTAAAAGATTTTATTGGGCAAGAGGAACTACTTGGAGAGGGAAAACTTTTAAATAAAATTATTAAAAGTGGAGATATTAGTAATATGATTTTATTTGGTCCTCCTGGTTGTGGTAAAAGTTCTCTTGGAGAGATTATTTCAAATGAACTTAGTTGCAATATTGAAAATCTAAATGCCACTACAGCTTCTTTAAATGATTTGAGAGAGATTGTTGAAAGAGCTAAAAAATCAATAGAACTTTATAATAAAAAAACAGTTTTATTTTTAGATGAAGTTCATCGTTTTAATAAACTGCAACAAGATGCACTACTTTCTTATACTGAGTCAGGTATACTTATTTTAATTGGAGCCACTACTGAGAATCCTTACCACAATCTAAATAATGCTCTACTTTCAAGATGTCTTGTATTTGAATTTAAACCTCTTGATAGAAAAAATATTGAAGAAATTTTAAAAAGAGGAGAGAGATATTATAATAAAACTCTTCCTGAAAATATCAAAAAAATTATTTTGGATATATCAAAAGGAGATTCAAGAATTGCACTAAACTATCTTGAACTTTATTTTAAAAATTGTGATTCAGGAGATACAAAAGATATAGAGGAGATTTTTTCTCAAAGAAAAGCGTCTTTTCACAAAGAAGAAGATAAATACAATATAATCTCAGCTATGATAAAAAGCATAAGAGGAAGTGATCCTGATTCAGCTATTTATTGGCTTGGAAGGCTTTTGTATGGAGGAGAAGATCCTCGTTATATAGCTAGACGTCTTGTAATTCTTGCCAGTGAAGATATTGGAATGGCAAATCCTGATGCCTTAAATATTGCTACATCAGCATATTTTTGCTCAGAGAGAGTGGGAATGCCTGAGATAAGAATTATTCTTTCTCACGCAGTTGTATATTTAGCTATTTCAAGTAAAAGTAATTCATGCTATAATGGTATTAACCAAGTTTTAGAAGATATAAAAAATGGAGATTTACAAGAAGTCCCTGTTCATATTTCTGATAGGGCATTGGGATATAAATATCCTCACGATTATGAGGGAAACTTTGTAAAACAACCATATAGAAATAATAATAAAAAATACTATATCCCAGGAAATAATAAATTTGAAAATCAAATAAGGGATAAATTGGAAAAACTTTGGAAAAAATAAATTTAAGAATATATTAATATTGGAGGAAGACTATGAAATTAATTAAAGCAGTCAGAGGAACAAAAGATATTTTAGAAGGTACAGCTGCTAAATATTCTTACATCCGTAGAGTTGCCGAAGATTTATTTTCAGCGTATGGATTTTCTTACATAAAAACTCCTATTTTTGAAGAAACAGACCTTTTCAAAAGAGGAATAGGAGAGGCTACTGACGTTGTAGAAAAAGAGATGTATACTTTTCTTGACAGAGGTGAAAGAAGTATCACTCTAAGACCAGAAGGAACAGCTTCAGTTGTTAGAGCATATTTAGAAAATAAAATATACGCAAAAGAAGATGTATCAAAATTCTATTATATGGGGTCTATGTTTAGATATGAAAGACCACAAGCTGGAAGACAAAGAGAATTTAACCAAGTTGGAGTTGAAGTTCTTGGAGAACATTCTCCACTTTTAGATGCTGAGATCATCACTATGAGTTACCACTTATTAGAAAAACTTGGAATCACAGACTTAGAAGTTAATATAAACTCTATTGGTGGAAATGAAACTCGTCAAAAATATAGACAAGCTCTTATAGATTATTTAACACCATTTAAAGATGAACTATGTGAAGATTGTCAAAGAAGAATTGAAACTAATCCTTTAAGAGTTCTTGACTGTAAAGTTGAAACTTGTAAAAAACACACTCAAGATGCTCCAAGCATAATTGATTCTTTATCTGAAGAAGAAAGAAATCACTATGAAGAAGTTAAAAAATATCTAACTATATTTGGAATACCATATGTAGAAAATTCTAGACTTGTAAGAGGTCTTGACTATTACTCAAGTACAGTTTTTGAAATTGTTACTAACAAACTTGGTGCACAAGGAACTGTTCTTGGTGGTGGAAGATATGACAACCTTCTAAAACAATTAGGAGATAAAGAGATTCCTGCATTTGGTTTTGCTGCTGGTGTAGAGAGAATAATGATGCTTATGGAAGATATTCCAGCTAAAGAAACTGATGTTTATATAGCTTGGCTAGGAGAAAATGTTTGTGAATTTGCTATGAAATTAGCTGATACTCTTAGAAAAGAAAATATAAAAGTAGCTGTTGATTTTAATGCCAAAGGTATGAAAAGTCATATGAAAAAAGCTGATAAACTAAATGTTAAATACACTGTTATTGTTGGAGAAGATGAAATGGAAAAAGGAGTTGTAGTTCTTAAAGACTTCGCTTCTAGAACTCAAGAAGAATTAACAGTTGATCAATTAGTAGAGAAATTAAAATAATTAAATTCTTGTAAGGAGAGTAAAATGATATACAGAGATCATAATTTAGGAGAACTTAGAAAAAATAATATTGGAGAAACAGTTATTTTATCTGGTTGGGTTGCTACAAAAAGAGACCTTGGAGGACTTACTTTCGTAGACCTAAGAGACAGAGAAGGAATAACTCAAATAGTTTTTGATATTGATGTGGCTTCAAAAGAAGTTGTTGAAACTGCTCAAAAATTAAAAACTGAATCAGTTATAAGAGTAGAGGGAGTTGTTAAAGAAAGATTTAGCGTTAATAAAAATATCCCTACTGGAGAAATAGAAGTATTTGCAACTGATATAAAAGTATTAAACTCTTGTGAACCACTTCCTTTCCAAATGACAGATGAAGGACTTAGTGAAAATATAAGACTTAAATACAGATACTTAGATTTAAGAAGAGAACAAATGATAAGAAACCTTAAAAAAAGACATAGAATGATAATGTCTATAAGAAACTATATGGACCAAAAAGGATTCTTAGATGTAGATACTCCACTTTTAACAAAATCTACTCCAGAAGGAGCAAGAGATTTCTTAGTTCCAAGCAGAACTAATGCTGGACAATTCTACGCTCTACCTCAATCACCACAACTTTTCAAACAACTTTTAATGATATCTGGTGTTGAGAAATATTTCCAAATCGCTAAATGTTTTAGAGATGAAGATTTAAGAGCTGACAGACAACCAGAATTTACTCAACTTGACATTGAAATGTCTTTCGTTGAATTAAATGATGTTATAACAGAGATAGAAGGACTTGCTAAAAAAGTTTTCTCAGAAGTTACTGGAGAAACTGCTGACTATGAATTTCCAAGAATGGAATGGATAGATGCTATGGATAGATTTGGTTCTGACAAACCTGATACAAGATTTGGAGTAGAATTAAAAGATATCAGTGAAATAGCTAAAAATTGTGGATTTAAAGCTTTCGCTTCTACTGTTGCAGATGGTGGAGTTGTAAGAGCTATCGTTGCACCAAATGTTGCTGATAAATTCTCAAGAAAAATTCTTGACGACTATCAAGAATATGTAAAAAGATATTTTGGAGCAAAAGGACTTGCTTATATAAAACTTACAAAAGATGGAATCAATTCACCAATCGCTAAATTCTTAAGCGAAGATGAAATGAAAGCTATAATAGAAAAAACAGAAGCTAACCAAGGAGATGTAATCTTAATCGTTGCTGATAAATTAAAAGTAGTTCGTGCAGCACTTGGAGCTTTAAGACTTAGAGTTGGTAAAGAATTAAATCTATACAATAAAAATGAATTCAAATTCTTATGGGTAGTTCACTTCCCAATGTTTGAATATGACGAAGAAGAAGGAAGATACAAAGCTGAACACCACCCATTCACTTCAATAATGGAGGAAGATATGCCTAGATTCTTCGATGGTGATATGACAATAAGAACAAATACTTATGACTTAGTTCTTAACGGAAATGAAATTGGTGGAGGAAGTATAAGAATACATAACCCTCAAGTTCAAAAAAAAGTTTTTGAAAAATTAGGACTTTCTCAAGAACAAGCTCGTGAAAAATTTGGATTCTTCGTTGACGCATTTAAATATGGTGCACCACCTCACGGAGGACTTGCTTTCGGAATAGACAGATGGCTTATGGTAATGCTTGGAGAAAACTCAATAAGAGATGTTATCCCATTCCCTAAAACAAATAAAGGTCAATGTCTAATGACAGAAGCACCAAATGTTGTTGAACAAGAACAACTTGATGAATTATTTATAAAATCAACTTATGAAGAAGAGGAAAAATAGTTGTATATTTTCCAATAATTTTTACCTAATTATAGTTGATTAAAGTTATTTTTGGAAAGTTAATATTGCAATAAAAGTTAAAATGTGATATAATCCAATCAAAGAATATAAGTTTCTGGTCTACACGTTATTTCCTGATGTTTTGGGCCTATGGTCGCTACTGGGGTTGTCCCTGTTAGGAGTAAATCAGATAAGTCACGAAAACCTTTGTTTTACGGACCCTGTATGCCGCTAGCAAATAACTACCACTTATTAATTTGGCGACCAAAACAGAGGGGGAGACGGTAGATCGGTATTTATTCTATGTGAGGACCTGGTCCTCTTTTTTATTTATTATAAAAATTTTATTAAGGGAGAATACTATGTTAAGAATAGAAAAGTATATAGAAGAAGTTTTTTATAATGCTATACACAAAGCATTCCCTGAAAAAGAAGTAAAACCACTAGAGATAACAATAGCTACAAATGAAAAATTTGGAGATTTCCAAACAAACTTTGCTATGATGAACTCTAAAATCATTGGTGGAAATCCAAGAAAAATAGCTGAAGAATTAGTTAATAATATTCCAGAAAATGAAGTTATAGAAAAACTTGAAATTGCTGGACCTGGATTTATAAATATATTTTTAAAAGACTCATTTGTTTCTAAATATGTTGGACTTATGACATCAGAAAAATATGAGTTCAAAGAATTAGACACTCACGGAGATATAATCATTGACTACTCATCTCCAAATATCGCTAAAAGAATGCACATTGGGCATCTTCGTTCTACTATAATCGGAGATTCTGTAAAAAGATTATGTAATTTCTTAGGTTACCACACTGTTGCTGATAACCATATCGGTGACTGGGGAACTCAATTTGGAAAACTTATAGTTGGTTACCATAACTGGCTTGATAAAGAAGCTTATGAAAAAAATCCTATCGAAGAACTTGAAAGAGTTTATGTAGAATTTACAAAACAAAGTGAAGAGCACCCAGAACTTGAAGATATAGCTAGAGAAGAACTTAAAAAACTTCAAGACGGTGACGAAGAAAATTATAAACTTTGGCAAGAATTTATCAAAGTTTCTCTTCAAGAATATAATAAACTTTATACAAGAATGGGAATCCATTTTGATACTTACTATGGAGAATCTTTCTATCATCCTATTATGCCTAGCGTAGTAGAAGAACTTGTAGAAAAAGGATTAGCTATAGAAGACCAAGGAGCAAAAGTTGTATTCTTTGATGAAAAAGATAATCTTCATCCTTGTATAGTTCAAAAAAAAGATGGTGCTTTCCTATATTCTACTTCTGATATAGCTACAATTAAATTTAGAAGAGAGAATTATGATGTTAATAAAATAATTTACTTAACAGATGAAAGACAACAAGACCACTTTAAGCAATTCTTTAAAATAACTGAAATGCTTGGTTGGGATATAGAAAAAGTTCACATCTGGTTTGGAATAATGAGATTTGCTGATGGTGTGTTCTCTACAAGAAAAGGAAATGTTATAAGACTTGAACAACTACTTGACGAAGGTAAGAAAAGAGCCTT
Source organism: Fusobacterium perfoetens (assembly GCF_021531475.1). Classification (NCBI taxonomy): domain Bacteria; kingdom Fusobacteriati; phylum Fusobacteriota; class Fusobacteriia; order Fusobacteriales; family Fusobacteriaceae; genus Fusobacterium; species Fusobacterium perfoetens. Next base: position 42,707 of record NZ_JADYTX010000006.1, read on the forward strand.
AGAAATAATCGAAGAAAAAAATCCAAATCTTTCTGCTGAAGAAAAAGATAATATTGCTGAAGTAGTTGGTGTAGGAGCTATCAAATACGCTGACCTTTCTCAAAATAGACAAAGTCCAATAATATTTGAATGGGACAAAATCCTAAGCTTTGAAGGAAATACAGCTCCATATCTACAATATTCTTATGCAAGAATCCAATCTATTCTTAGAAAAGCCGAAGAAATTGGAAAACCATTAAATGAAAAATTTGATATGAAGATAAGTGAAAAAGCTGAAAGAAATCTTGCTACATACTTAACTTTATTCCCTACAATGGCATTAAGAGCAGGAGAGGCTTACAAACCAAATCTTTTAACAGATTATTTATTTGAACTTGCTAAAAAATTCAATACATTCTATAACTCTTGTCCAATATTAAATCAAGAAGACGATGTTTTATTCTCAAGACTTGTACTTATTGATAGAGTTGCAAAAACTTTAAAAACTGGATTAGACTTACTTGGAATTAATACTGTAAACAGAATGTAATTAATATAAAAGCTGTACCGATGATATTTTATCATTTATACAGCTTTTTTTATTTGTTATTTTTTATAGCCATTTAGCTTTCCAAATATAAATTATCATTAAAGCTAATCCTATTCCCCAAGTTACTGGATATAGAATATAAATATTTCCTATTGTGTTATTTAGAGGTAAAATAAATTGAAGCCAAATAATTCTAAAGATACACATTGAGAAAAGTAAAATTATCATTGGTGGCATTGTTTTTCCAGCTCCTCTCACTGCTCCAGCCAAACAATGTAAAATCGCAAGAATTGAGTAGAAAGGACAGAAATATTTCATAGCCTCTGTTCCTGCAAGTATTATTCCCTCATCTTGTGTGAATAGTTGCATCAATGGACGTTTAAACATTAAAAGTAAAATTCCTGTAATAATTGTATAAATTATTCCAATAGCCAATGTAATCCAAATCCCTTTTTTTACTCTATCTTTTTTTCCAGCTCCACAATTTTGACCTGTAAAAGTTGTACTAGCCATACTCAAGCTTAAAACTGGTAAAATATTAAATCCATCTATTTTTAGATAAGCTCCAAATCCTGCCATTATACTAGGACCATAGACATTTACATTAGATTGAATTAAAACATTAGAAAGAGAGATTACCGTGCTTTGAATTCCAGTAGGAAGTCCCATTTTTATAATTTTTATAGCCGTTTCTTTATGAAGTTTTATTTTATTCAAATAAACTTTATAATTATCATTTACTTTCATTAAAAATCCAAGAGCCAATAAACAAGAGATCATTTGACTTAAATTTGTAGCAATAGCCACACCTTTTACTCCCATACCTAAAATTTTTACAAAAAGTAAATCAAGAATAATATTTGTCACAGAAGCAATTCCTAAATATAATAAAGAACGTTTTGAGTTTCCAACAGCGTTTAAAATTCCCGCCTCCATATTATAAACAATATTAAATACCATTCCTATTGAAAATAATCTTAAATAAGTTACAGATTCTGGCATAACTTCAGCTGGAGTTTTCATCCATTCTAAAAGTTGTGGTGTAAATATAAAACCGATAATAGAAAGACAAGTTCCTAATAAAATCGCTATCATTATAGCTGTATGCACTGAAAGACGAATTTTTTTCCTGTCGTTGGCTCCTATTGAATGAGAAACAATTACTCCTGCTCCAACTGCTATCCCTTGACTAAATCCGATCAAAAGGTTTATCAATGCTGTACTTGAACCAACAGCTGCCAGAGCATTACTACCAACATAATTTCCAACGATTATAGAGTCTACTGTGTTATAAGTTTGTTGTAAAAGATTTCCTAAAATCAATGGAACTGAAAATAATAAAAGTATTTTTACAATGCTTCCCTCTGTCATCAACATAGAATTTTTTTTCTCTTTTTTAATCTCCATATGCCCCCCTATATTTACAAACTACCCTAAAATATTTGTATGTTGAAAAAAGTAAAAATATATTACGCCAGCCATTGCTACAAGAAAAAATATTTTCATAAATATTTTTGTAATTTTCCAAAAAATAAATAGACACAATAAAGCCCCTAAACATAAAATAATATTTTCCATCTCACTCCTCAAATAACTTTTCTTCTTTTTTCCTAAAGAATATTATAACATATTTTTTAAAAATTTTTTAAGTAAAAATTGTTTTTCTTGATTTATAGTTTTTAACATTGTATAATATTATGAAAGTCTAACAACAAATTAGGAGGCTAATTATGGAAACAATTTTATCAAGAGAAAATATTGATAATAAATATAAATGGAATTTAAGTGATATTTATGCAAATTGGGAATCTTGGGAAAAAGATTTAGAAAATCTAAAAGAAATTATAAAAGAAATCCCAACTTTTGAAACAAGTATCACAACAGATGAAAAAAAATTTATAGAACTTATAAAATTAGAAGAAAAAATCCAAAGAATGATTGATAAACTTTATCTTTATCCATATATGCTTAGAGATTTAGATTCAAAAGATGTGGTTGCTGCTGAAAAAATGCAAATCATTGAACATATCTACTCTGAATATAGCGTTATATCTTCTTGGATAGTTCCAAAAATTTTAGAAATTCCAAAAGAAACTATGGATAAATGGATTGAGAGAAATCCTGAACTTCGCGAACATAGATTTGGTTTAAATGAACTTTATAGACTGAGAGAACATGTACTTGATAAAGATAAAGAAAAACTTTTATCATATTTCTCTCAATATATGGGAGCTGTAAATGATATTTATGATGAACTTTCTATCTCTGATATTAAATGGAATGAAGTTGAACTTTCAAACGGAGAAAAAGTACAAGTTACAAATGCAATGTACTCAAAAATCTTAGAAGAAAATAAATGTCAAGCTGACAGAAAAAAAGCTTTTGAGGCTCTTTACAACTCATATTTTATAAACAGAAATACTTACGCAGCAATCTACAGAGGACAAATCCAAAGAGATGTGGCTGGAATGAAAGCTAAAAATTATAAATCTACTTTGGAAAGAGCTTTAGAATCTAATAATATTCCTGTTGATGTATACTTAAATCTTATTGGGTCAGCTAAAGAAAACTCTGCTCCTCTAAAAAAATATATAGAACTTAGAAAAAAATATCTTGGAATTTCTGAGTATCATTATTATGACAATCAAATAAAAATAGTTGACTACAAAAAAGAGTTTACTTATGAAAATGCAAAAGATATAGTTTTAGAATCTGTTTTACCACTTGGAAAAGAATATCAAAATAATCTTTCTACTGCTATAAGTGAAGGTTGGCTTGATGTTTTTGAAACTCCAAATAAAAGAAGTGGTGCTTATTCATTAAATATTTATGATGTTCACCCATATATGCTTTTAAATTTTAACGGAACTTTAGATTCTGTCTTCACTTTAGCTCATGAGCTTGGACATACTCTTCACAGTATGTACTCTACAAAACATCAACCTTATGCAACTCACGATTACACAATTTTTGTTGCTGAAGTGGCATCTACTTTTAATGAAAAACTTTTACTTGATCATATGTTAAAAATATCAACTGATAAAAATGAAAGAATTGCTTTAATTGAAGAAGCTATTGGAAATATAGTTGGAACATATTATCTTCAAAGTCTTTTTGCAAATTATGAGTATGAGGCTTATAAATTAGTAGAAAATGGAACTCCTATCACTGCTGACACATTAGATAAAATTATGGATAGATTATTCAAAGAATATTTTGGAGAAGAACTAACTATGGACGAGCTACAAAAAATTATTTGGGCTAGAATCCCTCACTTCTTCAATTCACCATATTATGTATATCAATATGCTACTAGTTTTTCTGCATCATCAAAACTATATGATAAAATCACAAATGAAAAATATTCTGAAGCTGAAAGAAAAGAGTCTTTAGAAAAATATCTAAATCTTTTAAAATCTGGTGGAAATGATTTTCCTATCAATCAATTAAAAGACGCTGGAGTAAATCTTCTTGAAAAAGAAAATTTTGAAGCTGTGGCAATGGAGCTTTCAAGACTTACAGAGCTTTTAGAAAATGAATTAAATAAATAAAAATTTTAAGAAAGAACTATCCTATTTTTATAGGGTAATTCTTTTCTTTATGTTTATATAAGTTTAGGAGGTAATTAATGGATCAAAAACATCAATTTATGGGAGAAGAAAAAATAACAAAACTTTTATTTCATTTTTCTATCCCTGCTATTATAGGAATGCTTGTTAATGCTCTCTATAATGTTGTAGATAGAATTTATATAGGACGTATCAGAGAAGTTGGACATTTAGCTATCTCTGGTGTTGGAATTACATTTCCTATAACTCTATTTGCTTTTGCTTTTGCTCTTTTAATCGGACTTGGGGGAGCCACAAATATCTCTCTTACACTTGGAAGAAAACAACTAAAAAAAGCTGAAAGATATTTAGGAACAGCTTTTAGTTTTGGGATTATAGTTTCTATTCTTTTAAGTGTTTTTACTTTATTTTTTATTGACAGCTTAATTTGGAAAATGGGTGGAAGTCAAGATACTTTTAAGTATGCAAAAGATTATTTATATATTGTAGCTTTTGGATTTCCAGGAATTTTAACAGGATATATTACAAATACAATTATCCGTTCTGACGGAAATCCTAGAATAGCAATGGCTACTCTTCTTATAGGAGCTATCACAAATATTATTTTAGACCCTATTCTAATTTTCTATTTTGATATGGGAGTAAAAGGTGCTGCTTGGGCCACTATCATCTCTCAATATATTTCTGCCATTTGGGCTACTGGATATTTCTGTTCAAAATACAGCGGACTTAAACTTCGTAAAAAATATTTAAAACCAGATTTACATAAAGTAAAACAAATTTCAATTCTTGGTGGTGCTTCTTTTGCACTTCAAATTGGAACAAGTTTAGTTAACTATATCTTCAACTACACATTAAAAAATAATGGTGGAGATATTGCAATTGGAGCTATGGCAATTATTCAAGGGATAGTAATGTTTATAACAATGCCACTTTTTGGAATAAATCAAGGTTTACTTCCAATTCTTGGTTATAACTATGGAGCAAAACTTTTCCCAAGAGTTAAAGAGGCTCTATTTAAAGGAATATTTGCAGCGACATTTGTTTGTGTTTTAAATTTCTTAGCTATCCAATTTTTATCAAAATATTTTATAATTATTTTTAATGATAAACCTGAACTTTTAAACATAGCCTCTCGTGGACTTAGAATTCAAACTTTTATGTTGCCAATAATTGGATTCCAAATAGTTTCTTCTATCTATTTCCAAGCTATTGGAAAGCCAAAAATGAGTATGTTTATGGGGCTTTCAAGACAAATAATTATTCTTATACCTTGTATAATTATTTTGGCAAAATTCTTTGGACTTAATGGAATTTGGTTTGCAGCTCCTACTTCTGACTTTATAGCTACTGTTATAACTTTTATCCTTATTAAAAGAGAGTTAAAACATTTAAAAGAACTTGAAGAAAAAGAAAATACTCTTAAAGCTATGGAGCAAAACTAAAAAATAAAATATTTTAATCAAAAATCACTGGACTTAACAAAAAAGTTTAGTGATTTTTTATTTGAGTTTTTTACCAAATCTTAATTTTTTTATGATATTGTAAAAATATTAAATAAAACTTGGAGGAAAAATGAAACAAGATCTAAAAAATTATTTTAAAATAGCTTTTACTTTTTTTATTATTACTATTCCTTTTGCTCTCTTAAGGTTTCCAGATATTAAGAATGAGATGAAATATTTTATAGTGACAAATAATATGCTCACTGATAAAAATTTCTTTATTCTAAAATATTTCCAAGAACTATATCCAGATAAACCACCTTTTTATTTTTGGATTTTAAGTTTGATAAAAACAATATCTAAAGAACATTTTTATTTCTTTAATATTTTTATAGGCTCTACTCTTTTTGGATTTGGGATTCTAATTTTGACATATAAACTTATTAAAAATTTAAAAGACTCTCAAACAGCTCTTTTTATAACTTTATCTCTAGAAACTATCCCATTTTTTATAGGGGTTTCTGTTCTTCAAAGAATGGATATTATGATGAGCTTTTTTATTTCTCTAGCTCTATACTTTTTCTTTGGATTTTATTATAATTTTTGTAAAATTTCTATAAAAAATCTATCTATTTTTTATTTTTCTATTTTTATGGGAGTATTTACAAAGGGAGTGGCTGGGATTGCAATACCAATTTTAGTAATTTTTACATTTCTTATTCTTGAAAAAAATCTAAAATTTTTAAAGGAAATAAAATTTATTAGAGGATTTTTATTTATTATTTTTCTTTTTAGATTATGGTTTTATGCTATCTCTCTTTCACCAAATGGAAATGAGTATATAAATCTTTTATTAGGGCAAGAAACAGTTGGAAGAATAGTAAAATCTAAAAATCATATAAAACCTTTTTACTATTATATAAAAAATATAGCTTATATTTTTTATCCTTATGGATTGATATTTTTATCACTTGCAGTTGTCTATGTAAAAAAATTCAAATCTTGGAAAAATTGGGAAAGTCTAGAAAAAATAAGTTTTATCTCAAGTATTATTCCGCTTATTATGTTTTCTTTAGCAAGTGGTAAACTTCAAATATATCTTACTCCTATTTTACAATGGGCTATTATATTTGTTATTTTTACTCTTGAAAAAAATTTGGATAAAAAACCAATAAACTTTATTTTTAAACTTTCTGAAATTCTTTCAATTTTTCCTATATTTTTTAGAAAAAAAGAGTTTCAAGCTAGAATTAAAGCAATAAATATATCTATGTTTAGTATATTGATATTTTTAGTTTTTGGTGTTAACTTTTATAATAAAAACTATACTTTAAAACCTTTTGAAAAATTTTTAAAAAGAGAAGATATTAGAATCTCTTCATATAAGTTTCCAAATTCAAATAATTTATCATACCTTTCTGGATATTACATTATAGATTATAATTCAAAAGAGGAAATCCCAAAAGATTGTCAATATATTTTAAAGAAAAATAAAGTTTCTGATAGCCTAGAAGATAACTATTCATTAGTTTTAAAAAATATTCTCTTTATAAAAAAATATAAAAGAGCTGAGAAAAAATCTCAGCTCAAAAATTATTTAGAATATTTTTCTACAAATTTTGCAAAACCTTTAAATGTATAATCTTCATTTTCAGGTCTTTCTTCAGATAATTTTTTAAAAAAGCAAGTTGGAATTTCATTTGCTTTTAAACATTTTAACACACATAGGGTACAACCTTCTTGATGATTTATAGGATTATTTGGACATTTATAATCTCCACAAGTACAAAAATCTTTTGCTTCCATTTTTTCCTCTCTTCATTTTTATAATTTAATTAAGAGGTGTTACATTTTTATTAAAAAGAATATAGATTAAAAATTACGGAAATTATGGAGAAAAATTAGATTTATAAAGCGACATTGAACGCTAAAAATCACAACTGTTTGAACGAAGTGAGTTTTGTGATTTTAGTGAGAGGAGCTTTTAATAAATCAATTTTTCGTAATCTGTAGTAATTTTTAATCTTATATTTCTTAAATTTGCACAACCCTTTTAAAATAATTAATCAAATTTTTTATTTACCCAATCTTTTCCTTCAACAAATCTTGTGATAAGCATTGAAGCAATTGTATCTCCACTAGCATTAATCATTGTTGCTGGTGGGTCAACTAAATATCCTATTGTAGCGATTATTGGGAATGCTTCAGGTGGGAATCCATACATTGAAACTATAAACATCTCTCCAATTAATCCTCCACCGGGAACTCCAGACATTACAACTCCACCTGCAATAGCTAAGAATAAAGCACTAATATAAGTTCCGACACCAGTAAATGGTATTTGGAAAATTCCAAACAAGAAAGTTATTTTTAAAATAGAACTTAAAACAGTTCCGTCCATATGAGCTGTAGCTCCTATTGGAAGAACAATCTCTCTTATATCTTTTGGCACTCCTATTTTTTCACAAGCCTCTAAATTTACAGGAAGTGTTGCTATACTACTTTGAGTAGCCACAGCTGTTATTGCTGGAGAAATTACATATTTTAATCTTCTTATCCCTTCCATTCCACCAGAAATCCAAGCATATAATGGAAATGCTGTAAACATATAAAATATACATAATGGATAATAAATTGCCATAGCTCTTGCATAAGAACCTAATAATTCTTTTCCATATTCTCCTGTAAGAGAAGCAAAATATGCACCTAATCCTATTGGAGCATAATACATTAAAAGACTTATCATTTTTAAAAATACTTCTGATAGAGCCTCTAACCCTTTTGCAATTATTCTTCCCTTTTCTCCAATCAAATTTACACAGATGCCAAAAACTATAGAGAATAAAATTAAAGGTAACATATTTCTTTTAGAGATAAGTTCTGGAAAATCTGTAACTGTGATAGCTTTTACTACTTGCTCTCCTGTTGAAAATGGCTCTATTGCCTCAGCTATTGGCATAGCTAAATTTACTCCTTGAGCTGGTGGAAAAACTTTTACAGTAATAAAAATATAAATTGCTGCTAAAAATCCTGTTGATACAAATGTTAAAAGAAGTGTTTTTAATATTTTCTTAAGTCTATTCATATCACTCATTGAAGATACAGAACCACTTATAGTAACAAATACTAAAGGAACAACTAACATAAACATACCATTTATAAATAGATCTCCAAAAGGTTTAAACATTTTTGCTTTATCTCCCATTTGTAGACCAACTATACTTCCAATAAATATAGCTCCTAATAATATTATGGAGAATTTATAAGCTGCCCATACACTTTGTTTTTTAGTTTCCTTCATAATAAACCCCTCCCGCTTTCTTTTTTATAATAAACTTATACAGATTATACCATATTTTAACAAAAAAATGTTTATAAAATTTTTATTTTTATCTTTTTGTAAAATTTATTTAATAAGGCTATATAGATATTCTATCTCTTCTTTCCAAATTGTATTATCGATAGTTTCAAGAATAATTGGAATATTATCAAAACGAGAATCATTCATAAATCTTATAAAAAATTCCTCTCCTAATTTTCCCTTTCCAATACTTTGATGTCTATCTTTTTTAGAGCCTGTATCAAACATTGAATCATTTAGATGAACTCCTTTTAGATATTTAAAACCTATATATTTTTCAAACTCATCAAAAGTTTTATTATATCCCTCTTCATCTTTCAATTCATAGCCTGAAGCAAGAGTGTGACAAGTATCTATACAAACTCCTATTCTTGATTTATCTTCTATAAGCTCTATTATTTTTCCTATCTCAGAAAATTTACTTCCTATATTGCTTCCTTGCCCAGCTGTATTTTCAAGAACAACAACTACATTTGGAACTTTTTTGTGGGCTTTATTTATCCCATCAGCAATAAATTTTATACACTCATCAACTGATATTTCATTTAAATGACTTCCTGGGTGCATATTTATTTTGTTAAGTCCTAAAAGATTACATCTTTCCATCTCATCGACAAAAGCATTAAAAGATTTTTCTCTTTTTTCTGGATCAGGACTTCCTAAATTATGAAGATAACTATTGTGTGGCAATACATAATCAGGAAAAATTCCACTCTCTTTTAATAATTTTTTAAATTTTAATATTTCTTCCTCTTCTAATGGTTTTGAATCCCATCTTCTTTGATTTTTAGTAAATATTGCAAAAGCTCTAGCATTTATATTTTTAGCATTTTCAATAGCATTAGAAACTCCACCTTGTGCTGATACATGTGCTCCTATAAATTTATTTATTTTACTCATAACTTAATTTTGACCAAAATATTTTAGTCTACTTCCTCCTTATATTTTTCATTTAATTATATCATATTTTGAATGATTTTAAAATTGAAAAAAATACTTTATTTTTTTGAATAAATATGCTATAATAAATTATAAAGTTAAAACTAAAGGAGGCAATATATGAATAAAGAGCTAAATCAAAAATTTAACTATCTATTATTAGGTGATGAGAAATATACTGAATGTCCCCATATTTTAACAATAACTACTGAGGAGAAAGGAATATCTCTTACAGAAGACTGTGGTGATTTAAAAGAATTAAAAATTTCTTATGAAGAAATTTTAGATAATATTTTAAGTGATGAACAAGGTAAAGAAATCGTTGCTGAAATTATAAAAAGATTAGTTTGGGAAAAAAGATAAATTAAATTAGGAAGATTTGAAAAGGAGAGATGAAAAATGGAAAAATACATTTGTAAAATTTGTAAATATGTTTATGATCCTGCAAAAGGAGATGCTAAAGGCGGAATAAAAGAAGGAACTTCTTTTGAAGATTTACCACATGACTGGGTATGTCCTTTATGTAAAAAAGGAAAAGAAGTTTTTGAAAAAGTAGAAGAAAAATAATTTTAAAAATTAAGTGTGGTTTTAAAAGCCACACTTTTTTATTTTTTAATATTTTATAGAAATATTATACTTTTTTAAATAAAAATGTAATTATTACATTTTTATACTTGATATATTTTTATTTTTGTGATATAATCAAAATATAAAGATTTCATAGGAGGTTTTTATGGAAAGATTAACAAATGAAGAAACTTTAAATATAATAAAGACTATGAAAGAAAATGGACAATATGAAAAATTTCAAGAAATGATACTTGATGATTTTGAAGAACATAATATTGTCTATACTTTAGATAATGATGAAATAATTGCTCTAGCTTATAAAAATAATACAATTCCTTTTAAAATGCAAGAGTTTTATAATTGGCATGAAATAAATATTTTAACAGAAGAGGATTTAGATTAAAATGGAAAACTTAGATCTTTATCAATCTGAACTTAAAAAAATATTAAAGGGCTGTGACAGTTGTAGGGCAAAGATGTGTAATGTTTGTCCCAATGGAAAAAGGAAAAAAATATTAAGAGCTAGAATAAAAGAGCTATCCCCTACTAAAGAAACTTGGCTAGAAAGATTAAAAAATTTCTTTAGTTAAATGTATAAATTAAACTTTGTCTAAAAAGAGTTATCACTAGTTGGTAACTTTTTTTATTTATAATTTAATAATATTTTATAAAAATATGTTATAATAAAATTAAAATTAATAATAAGGAGGTTTTATTTTGACAAATCCAAAAACTGCTCTTGAACTTATGAAAGCTAGATATGAAGCATATGTATCTGGAGATATTGATTTTATAAAAAAGACTCACGATCCTAAAACAGCAAGGGGAATTAATTGGAAAGATGCTGAAGAATGGTCTAAAAATTCTAAATGGCTTGGACTCGAAATTATAGAAACTGTTCGTGGAACTCAATTTGATATTGATGGAATAGTTGAGTTTAAAGCAACATATATTGATCTTACAACAAATGAGGAAATAGTTCATCACGAAAGAAGTTACTTTGTAAAAAAAGGTCGTCATTGGTACTATAAAGGTTGGCTTCCAATCTCTGAATAATATTTAAAACAAAAAAGCTGGAGAATTTCCAGCTTTTTTTGTCTTATCATATTTATTTCTAGAGGATTATCTAACTAACCATCCACCATCTACTGCTAATATATGTCCGTTTACATAATCTGCTGCTCTACTTGCTAAAAATACTACTGTTCCCATTAAATCAAATGGTTCTGCCCATCTATCTGCTGGGATTCTTGATAATATTTCTGCATTTCTTTTTTCATCTGCTCTTATTGGTGCTGTGTTTGCTGTTTTTATATATCCTGGTGCTATTGCGTTTACTTGGATATTTTTACAAGCTAATTCATTTGCAAATGCTTTTGTTATTCCTGCTACTCCATGTTTACTTGCTGTGTAAGGTGGTACAAATTTTCCTCCTTGGAATGAAAGCATTGAAGCTATATTGATTATTTTTCCGCTTCCTTGTTCTACCATTACTTTTGCTACGTCTTGACTCATATAGTATACAGCGTTTAAGTTTATGTTCATTACTGCTTCCCAGTCAGAATCTTTGTATTCTAATAATGGAGCTCTTCTTATTGTTCCTGCATTATTTACTAATATATCTATTTTTCCATAAACTCTTTTACATTCTTCTACAGAAGCTGTTACTTGCGCTCTATCTGTTAAGTCAGCTTGGAAAAAGTGAATTTTTCTTCCTTCTGCTTCTACTAATTTTCTTGTTTCTTCCCAATCTCTATCATAAGTTACTACAAATAAATCTGCACCAGCTTTTGCAAAAGCTACTACATATCCTTGTCCTAATCCTGTATTTCCTCCAGTTACTATTGCTACTTTTCCTTTTAATGAGAAAAAGTCCATTGAAAATTCATTTAACATTTTTTCCTCCTAAATTTCCCTATATTTTATTATCTTAAATCTTCCATTGCAACATGATCCATATCTGTGAATGTTTGATTTTCTCCTACCATTCCCCAAATAAATGTATATCCTCCTGTACCTACTCCACTGTGGATTGACCAAGATGGAGATATTACAGCTTCATCATTTTTCATAACTATGTGTCTTGTCTCTGTTGGTTCTCCCATTAAGTGGAATATTCTTGTATCTTCTGCCATATCAAAGTAGAAATATACTTCCATTCTTCTGTCATGAGTATGACAAGGCATACTATTCCATACTGATCCATCTTCTAAAGCTGTCATTCCCATTACTAATTGACAACTATCTAATACATCTGGATGGATATATTGGTTTATTGTTCTTTTGTTTGATGTTTCTATACTTCCTAAGTGAACTTTTCTCGCATCAGCTAATCCTATTTTTTTAGTTGGATAAGCTTTATGCGCTGGAGCTGAGTTCATATAGAATTTAGGTGGATTTTCTGGGTCTACTCCTTTAAATAGAACTTCTTTTACTCCCATTCCTACATAGATAGCGTCTTTAAAATCTAATTCATATTCTACACCATCTAAAGAAATAACTCCTTTTCCTCCTACGTTTATTACTCCTAATTCTCTTCTTTCTAAAAAGAAATTAGAACCTAATTCTTTACTTCCTTCTAATTTTATAGCTTCAGTTGTTGGACAAGCTCCTCCAACAATGATTCTATCATAGTGAGAATAAACTAATTTTATATTATTTGGTGTAAAAAGATCTTGAATTAAATATTCCTCTCTTAATCTTGCAGTATCATAATGTTTTGCATCTTTGTTACTTGAAGCATAACGAATTTCCATTTTTCCTCCTTAAAAATATATATTTTTTAAATAAGTTTGAGACTGATATACACCAGTCTCAAATTTTTAATTATTTTATTAGTCCGAATATTTGTGGTAAGAATAGTGAAAAACTTGGTACAAAAGTTACTAAGAATAATATTAATATTGTAACGGCGTAGAATGGTAGTAACCACTTAAAGACTTCCTCAATGGTTACATTACCAATCTTACATCCAGTAAACAGTATAGGTCCAACAGGTGGTGTAATTGTTCCTATACAAAGGTTAAATACTAACATTATACCGAAATGAACTGGTGTCATTCCAAAACTTTGTACTATTGGTAAAAATATTGGTGTAAATATTAATACTGCAGGTGTTGGGTCCATAAATGTTCCTATTATTAATAATAAGATATTCATTATTATTAATATAACTATTTTACTATCTGTAACACCTAAAAGTAATTCAGCTATTTTTTGAGGTATATGAGCAAATGCCATTACCCAAGACATTATAGATGAAACACCAATCATAAATATAACTATCGCTGTCATTTGAGCTGAGCTTAAGAAAATTTTTGGTAGATCACTTAATTTCATTTCTTTATAGATGAACGAAAGTATTAAAGAGTAAACAACAGCTATTGCAGATCCTTCTGTTGCTGTGAATATTCCTTTTAAAATTCCACCGATTACTATTATAACTAATAATAAACTTGGTACTGCATCTAAAACTATTTTTATCATTTGACTTGTACTCATTGAGTCTTCTGATTTATATTTTAGTTTTTTAGCCATTAAGCTAGCAACTATCATAATTCCTAATCCCCAAAGAATTCCAGGAATATAACCAGCTATAAATAAAGCTGATATTGAAACACTTCCTGCAACTGTTGAGTAAACTATCAATGTGTTACTTGGTGGTATTAACATTCCTGTTGGTGCTGAAGAGATATTTACTGCAGCACTATATTTTTTATCATATCCTTCTTTTTCTTCAATTGGAGATATTGTTCCTCCTACTGCAGCTGCTGCTGCAACTCCAGAACCACTAATCGCTCCAAAAAGCATATTTGCCACAACATTAGCTTGTGCTAAAGGTCCATAAAATTTTCTTCCAAAAAGTTTTGCACAATTTATAAGTCTTATAGCTATTCCACCTGTGTTCATTATATTTCCTGCTAATATAAAGAACGGTATTGCTAAAAGTGAAAATGAGTTAGTTCCTATAAAAACTCTTTGTGCTGATGTTATCATTGCCCCATCAAAAGGTAAAATAAGTAACATTGCCATTGTAGAAGAAAGTCCTATACTGATACTGATTGGTACCCCTAATGCTAAGAATATAGCTAATGTTATAAATATTATCATTCCTACTTGTATTGCCAAATCCATAACTTTCTCCTTTATTTACCTTTTTTACCACAGGCAATCACTTTTATATTGTGAATTGCATAGAATATTACAAACACTCCACTTATTGGAATTGCTGAATATATAACTCCCATTGGTATTTGTAAAGCTGCATCCACTTGCCCCATTTGTCTTAACGCTGAAAAATATCCCCCATAAATCATAACTATTAGAACAAATATAGTAATTATTATTTCTTGAAAAATATCTATTACTTTTCTTAGAGTTCCTGATGTCAAATCTCTAACGAAAGAAATTTGCATATGTTCTCTTTTTCCAAATACATAGGCTGAACCATACATAACTAACCATACAAATAAATATTGTGATGTTTGCTCTGTAAAAATACTAGGATTATTGAAAACATATCTTGTAATAACTTGCCAAGTTACTAAAACTGTCATAACTCCCATTATAACTATACAAAATAGTTCTATTATCTTATCCAGACAATTTTTTATTTTTTCCATTCCTATCTCCTCTAGCTATTATTTAGCTAAATCTCTAACATCTTTGTAGATTTTTTTAGTCATATCAGAAATATTAGAAACTTCTTCTTGAAGAGGTTTTACTCTTTCTTGGAATGGTTTAATATCTACTTCGATGAATTTTGCTCCGTTTTCTGTTGCTACTTTTTTAGCTTGTTCTACGTTTTCGTTCCATACTGTAAATTCATTTTCTATTGTTTGTTTCATTAAGTCATCAAATATTTTTCTGTTTTCTGGAGTCATTCCATTGTATAATTTTTCATTGATGATGATTAAATCTGGAACCATTAAGTGGTTAGTATATGAAAAGTAAGGTGCTACTTCATAATGTTTTAAGTCAACATAAGTAACTTCGTTATTTTCTCCACCTTCAATAACTCCTTGTTGAACAGCTGTATAAACTTCTCCTTGTCCCATAGGAGTTCCAATTCCACCCATATAGTCAACCATTTTTTTCATTGTATCAGATTGCATTACTCTGAATTTGTATCCTTTTAAATCTTCTGGTTTTGTCATTGGTTTATCTGTATAAAGACATCTTGCTCCTGCTGTAAATGCTCCTATAACTTCAAATCCATTTGGTGCTACTGATTTAAATAATGGATCTAATACATCAGATGTAAATACTTTCTTTTGATGTTCTAAGCTGTCATATAAATATGGTAATCCTATTACAGCAAAGTCTTTATTGAAACTTTCAACAACTGGATTTCCTACTACAGACATTTGAATAACTCCGTTTTGAACTAATTCGGCTGTAGCTCTTTGGTCTCCTAATAATTCGTTTGGAGATATTTCTAATTTATAAGCTCCTTTTGTTTGTGCTTCTAAATCTTTACTAAATTGCTCTAACGCTTTGTATTGTGGATGTTTTTCTGATTGATTAAAAGCTACTTTTAAAACTTGTGTTTTAACTTTTGCATCAGATGATGCTTCTTTTTCCTTTCCACATCCCATAAATAATCCCATAACTGCTAAACTTCCTACAAATAATACTTTTTTCATTTAAAACCCCCTCATCTTTATCTTTGTTCGTTATTAAGAACTAGTTCGCATTTAAGTATATTATAAATATACTACATGTTTTTTCTTTTGTCAAGTTCTATTTTTATTTTTTTATATATTTTTTAAAAACTTAATTAACTAAATAAATACATATTTTATATAATTATAAGTTTTTATTTTAAATTTAGATAGCTTTTTTTTGTTTTTTCTGATATCATATTTTAGTAAAACGATTTTTTGGAGGATAAAAAAATGGAGCTACACAAACCAACTGAAAGAGTTGTTAATATTTTGAATATAATTTCTAAAAATTCTGGACAACTAACCTTTTCAAATATTTCAAAATTAATAGATATTCCAAAAAGCACTCTTTCTCCTATATTAAAAACTTTAGTTGAACTTGAACTTCTAGTGATAGATCCTACTTCTCAAACATATACAATAGGTTTAAATGCTTTTCAAATAGGACAAACATATTTAGAAAATATAAATGGGTTGGATCTAATAAAATCTCATATGAGAACTATAGTTAATGAATGTAATGAAAATTGCCAAGTAGGAATTAATCATAATCATGAAGTTTTATACTTAGCTAGGATAGAATCTCCTCAACCAATAAAAATGATGTCATCAATCGGAAGAAATCTTCCTCTTTACTGTACTGGACTGGGAAGAGCTTTGCTTTGTGAATATTCTGAATCAACTATAAAAAAATTATATTCTAATGAATTAAGAAAATTTACTGAAAATACTATTACTGATGTTAATGAGATTGTTAAAATAATAGAAAAAGCTAAAAATGATGGGTATTGTGAAGAGATAGGAGAGATTACTTCAGATGCTCAGTGTGTAGCTGTACCTATTATAAGTAATGGAAATATTATTGCTGCTCTTGGGGTTAGTTTACCTATTTTTAGAGCTTCTTCTGAGCAAATAGAAAAAATTAAAGTTCTTTTAAGAGAACATTCCAGTGCAATTACAAAGGAACTTGAAAACTTAAATATTACTTCTTTAATTTAACAAATTTTTATTCTAAAAGAAAAAGATGCTACATTAAAAGTAACATCTTTTTCTTTGGTAGTTATTAATAATATTATCCTAAATATTTAGTTAAAACTTTGCTTACTGCCCCTTCTCCCTCTAACATTTCTACGAAATATTTTTCAACATCAGAAGAAAGACCAATTTCCACTAAATCAACGCCAAAAATTGATTTATTTTTTAGTATCTCTTTTAATTGACCATTGTATGTTTCTGGTTTTCCAAATTCTACTCCATCAAGAGTTTCTTTTAACATTTCTAACATTGGGTCTGGACTTATGCTTCTTTCTTTCCCTATATCATCTACACCTAATAAATATCTAAACCAACCAGCATAAACTAATGGAATATATTTTATATCAGATATTTTTAATTCATTACTTGCTAAATAAGCTTTTAATGTTTCACCATATCTTATTCCAACTTTTTGAGAAGTATCTGTTGCTATTCTTTCTGGTTGATCTGGAATAAACGGATTAGCAAATCTTTCGTTTATAACTTCATCTATAAAATCTTTTGGGTTTAATATTTTTGGATCTTCTACAACTTTTAAAGCTTCATTATATCCAATATTTTTTATTAATTTATTTAATAAAGGATTAGAAACTGCATCATATATTGTTTTTTCATTTAATAGACATCCATATACTGCTAAAGCTGTGTGTAATGGATTTAAGCAAGTTGTAACTTTCATTCTTTCAGTTTTTTCAACAGTTTCTCTATCTGTTACATAAACACCTGCTTCTGCCATTTCAAGTTTTGGTCTTCCATTAGGAAATTTATCTTCTACTACAAAATATTCTGAAACTTCTGCATTTACAAATGGAGATGTATAAGTTTTTTTATCCGTAATAATAGTTTCCATTCCTTCTAATCCTAAATTTTCTAAATAATTTTTTACAACTTCGGCTGGTCTAGGAGTAATTTTATCTATCATTGACACTGGAAAAGTTACTTTTTCCTCATTAGAAATATATTCTATAAATTCTTTTTCTACAAAACCATTTTTTATCCAATGTTCTGCCACATCAAATACAGCAGCTTTTATTCTATCACCGTTACCTGCGCAGTTATCCATACTTACTATTGCTATTGGAGTAGCACCATTTTTATATCTAATGTATAAAAGTTCTGTAACTATACTCATAATGTGTTTTGCTTTATTTGGAACATTAGAAAAATCTTCTTCAACTATTGGAAAATATTTTCCAACAGGATTTTTTAAATTATATCCTTTTTCTGTTATTGTAAAACTTATCATTTGTAATGTTGGCATTTTTACAATTTCTTCTAACTTTTCTCTATTTTCACTTACTTTTAATGAATCAACAATACTTCCTAAAAGTTCTGTTGAAAATTTTCCATCTTTCGACAAAATAACAGATAAAGTTAAATTATCATATGGAGTATAAGCTTTCTCAATTATCTCTTCATCAAAACTTTCTGCAACAATAATTCCTGTATCTTCAAGACCTTTATTTAATAGATTTTGTTGCATCTTTCCAATGTATGCTCTAAATATATTTCCTGCACCAAAATGCAACCATTTAGGTGATTTAATTGTATTTTCCTTAACTTTTACTATATCATATAAAGGAACTTTTATTTCTTCAATTTTTTTTATATTTTCTATTTCCTTTAAAGAAAGTTTCATTTTTTCCTCCCATTTAATTAACACAAGGTTACAAAATAAAAATTCTGTAACCTTTTTTGTTGTTATTTATTGTTTTTTTCTAAAGTATCCCAGATTCCCCAAAGATACATAATTCCTAAAGCTCTATCGTAAAGTCCATACCCTGGTCTACAAGTTTTTTCTTCTCCCCATAGATGTCTTCCATGATCAGGTCTAACATATCCTTTAAATCCTATATCATGATAAGCTTTTACAACTTCTACAATGTCTACATTTCCATCACATGCTCTATGAGAACTTTCTATAAAGTCACCATTTTCAAATACCTTTACATTTCTTATGTGAGCAAAATGTATTCTATCTCCAAATTTTCTTATAAGATTAGGAATATCATTTTTTAAATTTGGTCCTAAAGAACCACTACATAAAGTTAAACCATTGCAAGGACTATCCACTAATTTTAAAACTTTTTCTATATGTTCTTCATCTCTAACTATTCTAGGAAGTCCAAATATTGGCCAAGGTGGATCATCTGGATGAACTGCCATTTTGATTCCAACCTCTTCACAAGTAGGAATTATTTTTTCTAAGAAATATTTAAAGTTTTCTGTTAATTTTTCTTCTGTTACATCTTTGTATTCTTCAAATAATTCATTTAATCTTGAAAGTCTTTCCGGTTCCCAACCAGGCATTGTTTTATCTCCAGCTCCTTCTAAGATTCTTCTAGTTACTTCTTGAGGAGAAACTCCTGTAACTAAATCTTTTTGATAAAATAATGCGTTTGAACCATCAGGCATTTCTTTATATAAATCTGTTCTTGTCCAGTCAAAAATTGGCATAAAATTATAGCATATAACTTTTACTCCAACTTTTGCTAATTTTTTTATAGTATCTTTGTAGATTTCTATATATTTATCCCTTGTTGGTTTTCCTATTTTAATATCATCATGTACGTTAACACTTTCCACTACATCTGCATCAAAACCTTTAGATTTTATATAGTCTGTAACTTCTTTTATTCTTTCAAATTCCCATTCTTCACCAGCCACTTTATCGTGTAATGACCAAACAATAGATGTTACTCCTGGAATTTGTCTGATTTGGTCTAGAGTTACGTTATCATTTCCTACTCCATACCAACGAAAAGCCATTCTCATTTTGTTTCCTCCTAATTTATGTCTTAAAGAGCACTAGCTCCATATACAAGATTTGGTAAAAATAAAACAGCATCTTGGAAAAATACCATAAATACTACAACTAAAAGCACCGCTATATAGAATGGATATCCATATTTAACTGTTTCTTCTACTGAACACCCCATTATATCTGATGTAGTATATAAAGCTGTTCCTACTGGTGGAGTCATAACTCCAAATGTAACACAAGTCATCATTATCATTCCAAAAACAACTGGATCTACTCCAACACTCTTCATAACTGGTAATAAAATTGGTGTAAGAATTAAAGCGATTACTGTTGTTTCCATAAACATTCCACAACCTAGTAAGAAGAATACAACTAGTGCTAAAAGTATTGTCGGATTATCTGATATTCCCATCAAAGTTGTTGCTAATTTTGTTGTTATATCGTCATAAACTACTCCATAACCAAAAGTTCCTGAAAATGCTAAGATAATTGTAATAACTGTGATATCTTTTACACTATCTTTAACTGTTGTAATAAATGTTTCTTTATCTAATTCTTTATAAACAAAAACTCCTACAAATAAAGCATAAGCTACTGCAAAAGCTCCTGATTCTGTTGGACTTACTATTCCAAATCTTATTAAAACTATTAACATTACTGGGAACATTAACGCCCAGAATCCAGCTGTCATTGTACTTAAGATTTCTTTTAAACTAGCTCTTTCTTTTCTTTCTGGTTTGTATCCAAACTTACGAGCTGATATTGTACAAGCTATCATAAGAAATACCATCATTAATATACCAGGTAGCCACCCTGCCATAAAAAGACGCCCTATTGAAACTTCTCCAACAGTTCCATATATTATAAGCCCCATACTTGGTGGAATTGTTGCAACTATTAATCCTGATAATCCATTTACTGCAGCACTCCATCCTTTAGCGTATCCTAATCTTGTCATTTCAGGCCCTAAGATACGTGATTGCATAGCAGCATCTGCAACTGCTGATCCTGATACTCCTCCCATCAAAGTACTTAATACACAAGAAACTTGTCCTATATTTCCATACATATGTCCTGTAAGAACGCTAGCCAATTTCATTAAACGACTTGTTATTCCACTACTATTCATTAAATTTCCTGCAAATATAAATAAAGGAATCGCAAGCATTGTAAAAGATTGTGAAGTTGATATTGATTTTTGCACTAGAACAGACATTGGTAAATCTCTTACTAAGAAAAATGTCAATCCTGAAAGTCCAATAGAGAAAGCTACTGGCATTCCTAATACAAGAAAAATTAAAAATACTGGTATAGCAAATTCCATTATTTATCCTCCCCCCATTTTTTAGCAGGTTTCTTTATACTTTCAACTAATCTTATAGATGTTGATATTATCATTAAAAAAGCTCCTACTGGTACTGATGCTGTAACATATGCATAACTTATTCCTAAGGTTGTAATTGTTCTTTTCATTCCTGTGATAACCATTACATAACCATATCTAATAAGAATAAGCAAAAATATAATTATGATAATCTTAAAAATAATATCAAGATATTTTTGAATTACTTTTGGAAAATGTTTAGTTAAAACTTCAATTCCAATAAGTCTTGTATTTCTTATTGCCAAATCACTTCCTAAAAAAGTCATCCAAGCAAAAGCAACAAGAGCTGCATCTTGAGCCCAGTTTATAGGTCTTCCTAATGTTCTTGTAAAAGCTGAAAGAAAAACAAGTAAAAATATACTTATAAGAAGAAAACTTGCTAAGGCACTTTCTAATTTTGCAAATTTCCAATATAAACTTTTCAATTTTTTCACTCTCCTATCTAACATTCTTATAAAAGATAGTACAAACTTTTTTAAAGAAGTTTGTACTATCCAAATTACTTAATCAACTATTATAAAGTTTTTCCAATTTCGTTGTAGATTTTTTCACGAGTTTTTGTTAGATTTAGTACATCGTAAGCATTTTTAGCAGCTTCTTTAAATGCATTTTTATCTACTTCTACTATTGTCATTCCATTATCTATAAGTTCTTTTTCTAATTTTTCTTGTAAACTTACAACATATTTTGCATTTTCATATCCACATTCATTAGCTGTATCAACTAATACTTTTTTATAATCTTCTGGTAATTTTTCAAACCAAGCATTACTTGTTACAACACAGTTTAATAAATTTATATGTTCTGTTTTATTTACAAATTTAGCAACTTCATAAATATGAGAACTTACAGCTGATGTATATTGAACTTCACAACCATCTATTGATTTAGTTTGGATTCCATTGTAAACTTCACTCCAAGCAATACTATAAGGTGTCGCTCCCATTGATTTTATACTTTCTACATATGGTGCTGCTCCTGGAGTTCTAACTACTTGACCTTTTAAATCTGCTGGTTTTGTAGCTGGTTTATGTCCCACAAAAGATCTTGCTCCATCATAGAAATTAAATGTTAATATTTTTAATCCATGATTTGTTAAATCATTTGTCCAACCTTTAAATGTTTCTGTTTCCATAACTTTTACAGCTTCATCATAATTATCTACAAAGTATGCCATATTGAATATTCCCATTTCTGGTACATAATCTGACATTCTAGCCGCATCACTTAGAATTGCTATATTCATTCCTTGCATTGCTTGGTCTATCATATCTTCTTCTCCACCTAATTGGCTAGAAGGATATATTGTTATTTTTAAACCACCATCTGTTTTTTCTCCTACTTTTTTGGCAAAGTCTTGTAATCCTTGAACTATCACTGAAGATTCTGCTTGTGTCGTTGATACTTTTAATTCATACACTTTTTTAGCATCTGCTTTAGCTCCTGATTTATCACTTCCACATCCTATTAAAGCTCCAGCTAATACACAAGCTGTTGTTCCTAAAAATAATTTTCTTAAAACTTCTCTTTTCATTTTAACGCCCTCCTAATCATTTTTTAGTTTTTTACGTATGTTTTTAATACAATTGAACTTTATAAAATCCATCCTTATCTTCTTGTATACTAGTATAATATATAAAGTATTTTTTGTCAATAACTTTTTTATTCTTCATTCTATTAAAATTATATAACTCTTTTATTTATCAAATAAAAATAAAAAAATAGAACTACTACTTAATTAAAACTAATAATTTTTGTACTTCATTTTAATTTTATATAGCAATTCTATTCATATTTTATATTAACTTTCTATCTAAACAACAAAAATAGTGAAACAGTTACAAAACTTATAATAATTGATAAAGATACAACATTTATTGCCAATTCCATATCACCATCTGTTATAAAAACATATGTTAGTACATTATTTCCTACTGGTGATAAAGCTCCCAATAAAATTATAGTTCTCCCCATTTCATCTAGTGGCAATATTTTTCCCACTATTGTTCCTACTATTAAAATTCCCATCATTTTTAATCCTACTATAATCAAACTTAATTTTAACTTTGAAAACTTAGGTGTAAAATATGATCCTAAAGCTATCATTATTAAAACTCCTGTTACACTGGCTATCTGTTGTAAAGTTATCTCTATTCCTTTTGGTATATTAACTTTTGATATATTTATGACTATTCCAATAATAAGTGCTATAATCAAAGGAGACTTTAGTATTTTTTTTATTTTCTGACCAATACTTTCAGAGTCACTAGAAGCAAATATAGAATACACCACTGTTGTTACCATTACTAAATTACCTGCATCAAAAATGGATAATAAATATACGTTCTTTTCTCCAAAAAAACTTATAAAAAATGGAAGTATAAACGTTAAATTCATTATTAGGGAAGCTCCTCTAAAAACCTTTTTTTCTTTTTCACTTAATTTTACTCTCTTGGAAATTATTTTTCCTATAAAAAACATTATTATATGAATACATATAGCTGAAATAGGATAATATATCAAAGTTTTAGAAAATTTCATAGTACTTACAGAAATTATTATTACTGCTGGACTCATTAAATAAAAAATTAATTTTAATAACACTGACGCTTCTTCTTTTTTCAAAATATCAAAAATTTTTAAAATATACCCTATAAAAAAATATAGAATAATTGGCATAAGTTTTGTCATCATTATTTCTAACATAAAATCACCTCTTCGTTCTCTTGTATACTAGTATGTTATAACTTTTATTTTTATTTGTCAATAATTTAATTTTTATAAAAAAATTGTCCCCAAATATTATTTTTATCTAGGAACAATTTTATTAATATATTATTCATCAAAATAGTTAGGAAATTTTTCTCTGAAATTATTTAATATTTTTTTAAAATTAAATAGATGTTTTTCGACTATATAATCTACTTTTTCTTTTTCTTTATTTTCTAATATCAAAATTATTTCTTCATGTTGACTTATAATTTCTAAAAAATTCATTTTTTCCAGTGTATCAAATAATCTTAACCTATCATAATGTGTGCTTAATCTCTGTATCACTTTCCATATATTTGTTTTATCACAATGATCGTATATTATTTTGTGAAATAAATTATCTAGTCTAAAAAATTCGTAAGTATTTTCATCATATTCAACAGCTATTTTTTGATACTCTAGATTTTTTTTCAACTCTTTTAAAAGGTTTTCTTTTTCATTTTCTTGGCAGACTATTTTCAAAATCTCTTTATCGCAAATCTCTCTAAGAAAAGCAGCCTCTTCTATCAATTTTAGATTCATTCTAGAAACTAAAGAACCTTTTTGTGGAAAAACATTTATAAGTTTTTCCTCTTTTAATTTTACAATAGCTTCTCTTACTGGGGTTCTACTTACGTTTAAAGCCTCACTAATCTCTGCTTCACTGATTTCTTCTCCCGGCTTCAAAGATAAATTCATTATATTTTCTTTTAATATTCTATAAGTAAACTGTTTACTATTTTCACCTTTTTCTTTTTTTACTCCAATAAACTCCATTATATTTCCTACTTTCTCAATATAAATTTTTAAGACTATTTTACCCCAAATTTTAAAAAAAATCAATTTTTAATTTATTATATAACAAAAGGATTGACTAAAAAATCAATCCTTTCTTTATTTTTTTATCTTGCCATTGAATATATTTTTGCCATATCTTCTTTGTAAAGTTTCTTAAATGCTCCTATAAATCTAGCTCCACTATTACTACATTTTTCTGCTAACATAAGAACATCATCATCTGATAAATTTATTCCAGTTTCAGATATAGATATTGGCATCTCAATTTCTTTATAAAAATTTTCCATAGATTCTATTCCTTTAATAGCTATCTCCTCAACAGTTCCTATTTTTTCTATTCCAAATACATTTTCAGCAAACTTAGCAAATCTCTCTGGATTTTCTTTATAAACATATCTTGCCCAAGAACCCCAAACTGCTGCAAGTCCTGCTCCATGAGCTATATCATAAACTCCACCTAAATCATGTTCTAATTGATGTGTTGCCCAATCTCCAATTCCTCCACAACCTGTTAATCCATTATGAGCTAAAGAACCTGCCCACATTATCTCCGCTCTTGCTTCGTAATTTTCAGGATTTTCCAGTGATAATTTTCCATATTTTATCATTGTTCTTAAAAGTCCCTCTGCTACTCTATCTGTTATTTCTAAATTTCCAACTGGTGAAAAATATCTTTCCATTGTATGCATCATAATGTCAACTATTCCGCAAGCAATTTGATATTTTGGTAGTGTGTAGGTAAGCTCTGGATTCATTATAGCAAATTTTGGTCTTGCATTGTCTGTGTTATAAGATCTTTTTAATTGTTCATCTTCTTTAGTAACAACACTTCCTCCACTCATTTCACTTCCAGCTGCTGCTATTGTTAAAACTACACCAATAGGAGCACATTTTTTAGTTTTTGCTTTTCCTATATATAAATCCCAAACATCTTCTATTTCTGGATTAGCTATTCCATAACCTATTCCCTTAGCAGAATCAATAACACTTCCTCCACCTACTGCTAAAACAAAATCTACTCCATTTTCTTTAGCAAGTTTTATTCCTTCATATATAAGAGATAATCTTGGATTTGGTTTAACTCCACCTAGTTCTATATAAGAAATACCCTCTTCTGATAAAGATTTTTTTACTCTATCTATTAGTCCACTTCTTACAGCACTTCCTCCACCATAATGAATTAAAACTTTTTTAGCTCCAAATTCTTTAACAAGTTCTCCAACTTTCTTTTCTTCATCTTTCCCAAAAATAACTTTTGTTGGTGTATAGTAAATAAAATTTTCCATAATATCCCTCCTTGAAGTTTTTTATTAATTAAAGTATAGCTTCTGTAAAAAAAACTGTCAAGATAATTTTTTAATTCTATATATGGAACTCTTTTTTTTATCTTCCTCTTCTTTTTTATTGGAATATATAGACTTCTTTATTTTTTCACTTTTATAATTTTCATATATGGAATTTTTCAACTAAATTAACTGTTGTTTTTTTTTATTTTATAAGCTATAAATATATTAGAAAGTAAAAATTAATAACGGGGTGATTATTTTGTTAAAAAAACATCAAACTATTGAAAGAATTATAAATACTGGTATTGTTGCTGTTGTAAGAAGTGAAAGCATAGAAGAAGGAGTTAGAATTTCTAAAGCTTGCGTTGAAGGAGGAATCCCAGCTATCGAAGTTACTTACACAGTACCTGGAGCTACTGATGTTATAAAAGCGTTAAAAAAAGAATTTTCAGAAGATGAATTAATCGTTGGAGCTGGAACTGTATTAGATGCTGCTACTGCTAGAATCGCTATATTAGCTGGAGCTGAATATATTGTTTCTCCTGGATTTGACGAAGAAACTGCAAAATTATGTAATCTTTACCAAATACCATATATGCCTGGTTGCATGACTATTACTGAAATGATGAGAGCTATGGAACTTGGTTCTGATATTATAAAATTATTCCCTGGAAGTGCTTTTGGACCATCTTTTGTAAAAGCTGTAAAAGCACCTCTTCCACAAGTAAATATTATGCCTACTGGTGGAGTTAGTCTTGATAATATAGATGAATGGTTTAAAAATGGAGTTGTAGCTGTTGGAGCTGGAGGAAAACTTGCTTCTGGAACAAGTGAATCTATAAAAGCTACTGCTCAAGAATTTGTTAGAAAAATAAAAGAAATTAGAAATAAATAATCAGGAGGGATAATATGTTTAACTTTTCAGAAAAAAGATTTGATGTTGTTTCTTGCGGAGAAATTATAATGAGATTATCTCCAGCAGTTGGAAAAGTTTTAGTTCAAGATGGACCTCTTGATAGAAATTTAGGTGGAGCTGAACTTAATGTCGTTACAGGAATATCTTCATTAGGTGGAAAAACATCATTCTTATCAAAAATTCCTGATCATGACTTAGGAACATATGCTAAAAGATGTATAAACTTAAGCGGAGTAAACTCAGATTTCTTAGTTTACGACTCATCTAAAAATAAAAGACTTGCTCTTTACTATTATGAATATGGAGCATCTCCAAGAAAACCTAGCGTTGTTTATGATAGAAATGATTCTTCATTCCAATTTTTCTCATCTAATGAGTTAAATGATGAAGTTTATTCACAAACAAAAGTTTTCCATACAAGTGGAATCTCTTTAGGACTTTGTGAAAATTCTAAACAATTAGTAAAAGATCTTATTAAAAACTTCAAAGAAGCTGGAGCTGTTATATCTTTTGATGTTAACTTCAGAAGAAATCTTTGGGGTGATGAAAAATACGCAAGAGAAGAAATTGAAAAAATACTTCCTAGTATAGATATTCTTTTTGCTTCTGAAGAAACTTTAAGAAAAATGTTTGGTCAAACTGGAGATATGAAAGATATTATGAGAAACTTTACTAAAGAACATAATATTTCTCTTTTAATATCAACTCAAAGAACAGTAAACTCTCCAAAATCTCATAATTTCACTTCTATTATTTATAGCAGTGTTAATGATGAATTTTATTTTGAAGAGCCTTATGAAAATATAGAAATTGTAGATAGAATCGGTAGTGGAGATGCCTATGTAGCTGGAGCTTTATATGGTTTAACTCATTTTGATTGTCCTAAAAAAGCTTTAAAATTTGGTAACGCTCTTGGAGCTTTAAAAAATACTCTATTAGGAGACGTTGTTTGCTTCTCTAAAGCAAATGTTGAAGCTATCATTAAAGATCACGAAGAAGGTTCTACCTCTGAGATGAATAGATAAATTTTAATTGTTAGGGAAAAAACTTCCTTTGATTAACTCAAAGGGGTTTTTTCTTTTTTTGGATATAAAATTTAAGATAGATATAGAAAAGAGGTCATCTCTCGACAACCTCTTTAAAATTTTTTTTATTCTACTTTACTAAAACTTTTTAGTTCGCTTATTTCTTCCATAACACTTTCTAATGTAGCTTTTTCATCATTTACAGCCATAGCCATAAGAGTTCCTTCAACTAAAGGAGCATCAGCTATTTTTACTTTCTTTTGTTGTTCTTCATCTAAGAAATCAATAGCCATCTCAGCATTTAATATAGAACTTCCTAGATCTCCAAAAACTAAAACTCCTTCTGGCATAAATGCTTTTTCTATTGCTTCTTTTATTCTCATTGGGTCAGAACCAAGATGTCCACCATCAGTTCCACTACCATTTACAACAGGAAAATCATATTTTTTCATTTCTTTACATAATTCTATTACTTCATGAGCTAAATTTTGACTGTGTGATACTATTACTATTCCTATCATTTTTTTCACCTCGTATAATATTTAAGTAAAAAATTATTTATTTAATTCATCACTAATAGTTTTTATTATAATATATGATGACATTGAACCAGGATCAATATGTCCAATACTTCTTTCTCCCAAATAACTTGCTCTACCTTTTGTAGCAATTATATCTTTTGTAGATTCCATTCCAAGTTTTGCTTTTTCAGCAGCTAATTCAAAACTTTCTTTTAGAGATTTTCCTTCTTCAACAGATTTTTTAAACTCTTCAAAAGCTGGAATTTGAGTATCAAGCATTGTTTTTTCACCTTTTACAGCTTTTCCCCTCATTTGAATCCCTTTTATCATTTCGTCCCAAGTTTCAACTACTACTTCTGGAGTTACTTCAGAATGTTTCTTTAAAACCGTTCCACCTTTCATCAAAGCTGTTGAGTATAAAGCTCCAGAAGCTCCACCAACATTAGACATAAGAAGCATAGTCATCTTCATAAAGACATCAGCTGGTTTCATTCCTTCCATTTTAGGAAGTTCTTCAGATATTTTTTCAAATCCTCTAGCCAAGTTTACTCCGTGGTCACCATCACCAATTTCTCTATCTAAATCTGTTAAATATTCTTTATTCTTTATAATTTCGTCACTTACTTTTTTTACTATATTTAATAATTCCATATTCATCTCCTAAAATCTTTTGAAAGCTGGGGTATCTGTTTTGGCTTTTAATAACTCTTTCATTTCATCATCAAGCTTTACAAGAGTGATTGAGAACCCACCCATATCTAATGATGTCATATAGTTTCCAACTATTGTATCATAAACTTTTATATTTTTATTTGCTAGAACTTCAGAAACTCTATTATTAATTATGTAAAGTTCTATTAAAGTAGTTTCTCCAAGTCCATTTACTAAAACAGCTACCTCATCATTTTCTGATAATTCAGATTCTTTTAATATTTTATCTAATAGATAATCTACATGAGCATTTGCATCTTGCATTTTTTCTCTGTGAGTTCCTGGCTCTCCATGAATTCCTAATCCAATTTCTACTTCATCTTCTGGAAGTTCAAAACTTAATTTTCCAGTAGTTGGAACCATACAAGGTTTTAATGACATTCCCATAGTTTTAGTTCTTGATATAACTTCATTTCCTAAAACTTCCAATTCATCTAATGAGTATCCTTTTTCTGCTGCAGCCCCTACCATTTTATGAACCAGAACAGTTCCTGCAATTCCTCTTCTTCCTACTGTATATGTGCTATTTTCCACAGCTATATCGTCATTAACTATAATTTTTTTGACATTTATTCCTTCCATTCCAGCCATCTCTGCAGCCATTTCAAAGTTCATAACATCT
The DNA here is from genome assembly GCF_021531475.1 of Fusobacterium perfoetens. NCBI lineage: Bacteria > Fusobacteriati > Fusobacteriota > Fusobacteriia > Fusobacteriales > Fusobacteriaceae > Fusobacterium > Fusobacterium perfoetens. Next base: position 72,599 of record NZ_JADYTX010000006.1, read on the forward strand.
CCACTATAGTTTTTAATTATAAGTAAAACTCCATTTCCAGAATCTACAGCTTTTATAGCTTCATAAACTTTATCAGCACTTGGTGATGTAAAAACTTCTCCAGCTACTGCTGCATCAAGCATTCCATATCCAACAAATCCAGCATGAGAAGGTTCATGTCCACTTCCTCCACCACTTATTAATGCTACTTTTCCCTCTTTTTTATTTTTTCTTTTTACTACTGGTAAATCTCCAACTTGCTCTAAGTAATCAGGAAATGCTTTTAACATTCCACCTATCATTTCTGTAACAATATTTTCCGGCTTATTAATCATTTTTTTCATAGAATTTACCTCCTAGTTTATTGTAAAAAAAACTTAAAAAAACTTCCTTATTTATCCTTAAGAAAATCTTTTTAAGCCTCCCCAATCACTAAGCTATATTCTTTTTATTTTTATCTCTTATTTAGATTTTACTCTATTTTTTTCTATTGTCAATAATTTTAAAAAAGCTGGGATTTTCTCCCAGCTCTCTATTTTTTATTATTATTTTCCAAAGTATCTGTTTAATAATCCAGTGAATGCTTTTCCATGTCTTGCTTCGTCTTTTGCCATTTCATGAACTGTATCGTGGATAGCGTCAAATCCTAACATTTTTGCTCTTTTAGCGATGTCGAATTTTCCTGCTGTTGCTCCATATTCAGCTTCTACTCTCATAGATAAGTTTTTCTCTGTAGAGTCAGTTACACATTCTCCTAATAATTCAGCAAATTTTGCTGCGTGTTCTGCTTCTTCAAAAGCTATTCTTTTGTAAGCTTCTGCTACTTCTGGATATCCTTCTCTGTCAGCTACTCTTGACATTGCTAAGTACATTCCAACTTCTGTACATTCTCCTTCAAAGTTAGCTCTTA